>CAZBUH010000030.1:0-19794 GCA_964495095.1 uncultured Oscillospiraceae bacterium
GGAGGAGGAGGAAGTGATTATCGGCGCCAAGGTCACGCTGACCCTGGCCGACGGCTCCGTCCGGAAGACAGTCACCGACGATTTTGGGGATTTCTGGTTTAAAGATCTGCCGGAGACAAAGGCTTCTGTCCGCATAGAGGCCGAAGGCCGTGTCCCAAAGATTTTTGACGGACTGGAAACATCGGGCTGCCCCAATCTGGGGGATGTGGCCCTGAGCCGGGCCTGAATCATATATGTATCCAGCCGCGGCAATTTAGCATCAAAGGAGCAGAAATTTTGTGAATGATTTAACAATTGGGAAACCGTTTTCGGTAATTTTAAAGTTTTCGCTTCCCCTGTTGCTGAGCATGGCGCTGCAGCAATGCTATAATCTGGCGGACAGCGTTATAATTGGCCAATTCAACGGCGAGGCGGGGCTGGCGGCCGTTGGCGCGGCCTATCCCATCACGCTTATCTATATTGCGGTGGCTACAGGCGCCTCTATGGGATGCAGCGTAGTTATCGCTCAGCTTTTCGGCGGGAAACGTATGAGGGATTTGAAAACTGCCATTTCAACCGCTATTATCGCCCTGCTGGCCTTGGGCGTTGTGCTGGGCGGCGCAGGCATTCTGCTTGCAAAAACCATCCTGAAGCTGCTCGACACGCCATCGTCCGTCCTTGACAGCGCGTCGGCTTACCTGGCAATCTACGCCTTTGGCATAATCGGTAATTTTATATATAACACCGCCACCTCCATATTTACGGGGCTGGGCGATTCAAAACGCCCTTTGTATTTCCTGCTGATGAGCTCCGTGCTAAACGTGATTTTGGACCTGATTGCGGTCGGCCCGCTCAAAATGGGCGTGGCCGGCGCCGCGTGGGCGACCGCTATTTCCCAGTTCGTCTCTGCCGGACTGTCGGTGACTGTTCTGATACGAAAATCGAAAAAGGAACTGAACCTGCCTGAACACGCGCCCATTTTCAGCAAGCCTATACTGACGAAAATGTGCCAGTTCTCCATCCCGGCGATCATCCAGCAATGCTGTGTGGCCTTCAGTCATACGATCCTGCAACGGCTGGTCAATTCCTACGGCGAAACCTTTATGGCCGGTTATGAAGCAGCTTCCAAGATCCATAATTTTGTCTATATGTGCTTTAATACCATCGGCACGGCGCTGTCAAGCTTTGCCGCGCAAAATTTCGCGGCGGGGAAAAAGCTGCGTGTCCGACAGGGCTGCAACAGTTCCGCCGGGATTATTCTGGCATTTACCGTTGCGGCGCTCCTTATCCTTCAGATATTCCCCAACCAGCTTATCTCCATATTCGTTAACGCGGAGGAAAACCAGGGGGTCATTGATGTGGGACGGCAGTATCTGCGCATTATTTCTCCGGACTATCTGCTGATCTGCTTTGTCATAGTAGGCGGCGGACTGCTCCGGGGCGTGGGAAAGACCAATCATTTTCTTCTTGTTACTCTGCTCGACTTTGCCGTGCGTATCGCCATGAGCTACATTCTGTCCATGTTCGTCCTTAACAGCTACACAGGCATGTTCTGGGCGTGGTACTTTGGCTCTGCGGTAGACCTGGCTATTTTAATAGTGCTATATTACAAAATGCTCCACGGCGGCATCCTTGACAGCAATGCAGCGCATGTTTAGGCCGCAGATTTTTCGGAAATAAATAATAACAGGCGCACTGCGGAACGAGGATAATTCCGCAGTGCGCCTGTCATTATTATCTTAAGTGTGCAGGAAGACGCAGACGCATCGAACAGGCGGCCTGCAAAGCCGGCGGGGGTTGGGCCGGAGCCGGGAATACGGATTTTTACACCGATTCCACCTTGATAAGATTGGTATTTCCCGAGCGGCCGTTTGTGACGCCGCCTGTAACCACCACAAGGGACCCGGAGGGCAGGCCGAAAGCCTCACGGCACAGATTTTTCGCAGTGTAGAAGAGCACCTCCGTGGAGGTGAATTCCTCACACATTATTGGAGTGACGCCCCAGGAAAGGGCCAGCTTACGCCAGGAGCGCTCACTTGTGGTGACGCCTAAAATGTCAACCGGGCAGCGGAAACGGGACACCATTCTGGCAGTCATGCCCGACAGGGTGCAGACGGCGATGGCCCTGGCGCCGATGTCGATGGCCATGCCGCAGGTGGCGTGGGATATGGCGTCCACAGTGTTTTTTATCTTAAAATCAAAGGTGCGGAAAAGCTTCTCGTAGCTGATGCTTTTTTCCGTCTCCTCCGCTATCCGGGCCATGATCTGGACTGTCAGCACCGGGTACTTGCCCGCGGCCGTCTCGCCGGAGAGCATTATAGCGCTGGTGCCGTCGTAGACGGCGTTGGCTACGTCGGAAATTTCAGCTCTTGTGGGGCGGATATTGTGTATCATGGATTCGAGCATCTCCGTGGCGGTGATGACGCGCTTTCCAAGCATACGGCATTTTGTGATAAGCTTTTTCTGTATGGCGGGCAGCTCCTCAAAGGGTATCTCCACGCCCATGTCACCCCTGCCTATCATGATTCCGGAGCACTCGGTGCATATCTCCTCGATATTGTCGATGCCGGCGCGGTTTTCGATTTTTGCTATAAGCTCTGTCTCCGTGTCGCCGCACTCCTTGAGGAAGGCTTTTACATCCAGCAAATCCTGGCGGCAGGAGACGAAGGAGCAGGCGATAAAATCCACGCCGTTTTTCACGCCGAAGGTTATATCGCTCTTATCCTGCTCGCTCAGGTAGACCTGCTTTAAGACCTTGCCTGGGAAGCTCATGCTCTTTCTGTCGGAGAGGACGCCGCCGATTACAACCCTGCACACGGCGTCGGCAGCCGTTACCTCGGATACCTGGAATTCCATAAGGCCGTCGTTCAGGAGTATCCTGTCGCCGGGGTTCAGCTCCTTTATCAGGCCCTTGCAGCTGACGGAGACGCGATCCTGATTGCCGACAATGTCCTCGGAGGTGAAGGAAAACCTGTCGCCGTCCTTGAGGGTAATTTTGCCGTTTTCAAAGGTGCGGATGCGGTATTCCGGACCCTTTGTGTCGAGCATTATGGCGATAGGTATACGGAGACGGGAACGGACCTTTTTTATCATCTCTATTCTGGCAAGCTGATCCTCGTGGGTGCCGTGGGAAAAGTTGAGTCTTGCCACATTCATGCCCGCCTCGCACATGGCGGTCAGGGTGGACTCATCGGAGCAGGCGGGGCCTAAAGTACAAACAATTTTCGTTTTTCTCATTTGCGGCAGTCCTTTCAAATGACCTCAATACTTTTTCTTTTCAAGAAAAAGTATCAAAAAGAATTTTATTGCGCATGGAGACTATACTGTTTGTCAGATTTGCGCCCGGTAACGTAAGATACCGCTTAATCGAGGCGCTATACTTTTTCTTGAAAAGAAAAAGTATCAAAAAGAATTTCATTGCGCATGGAGATTATACCATTCGTCAGATTTGCGCCCGGTAACGGACGGTATACGCTGGTTACCTCTTATAGGTTAATTGCTGACTGGTATTATACTGTGTTTTTTTCGCCGATTCAATACGTGGGAAAAAGAAAGCGGCGCAGCCGTTGGCTGCGCCGCTTAAAGCCGTATTGTTTACTGGGCGACTTCCTCGTAAACAGAGACCTTTTTCCGGTCCTTGCCCATGCGCTCGAAACGGACGATGCCGTTTACCTTGGCGTAGAGGGTGTCGTTGCTGCCGATGCCCACGTTGGTGCCGGGATGAATCTTGGTGCCCCGCTGGGTCACAAGGATGTTTCCGGCCAGGACGAACTGCCCGTCGGCTCTTTTGGGCCCGAGGCGCTTGGACTCGGAATCGCGGCCGTTCTTGGTGGAGCCCATACCTTTTTTATGTGCCATTTTGTTTACACCTCCAATAGTGAGATAAGGAAAATCCCCTTACAGAGAGATTTTTTCGATCTGTACCTGAGTGTAGGGCTGTCTGTGGCCCTGCTTTCTGCGGTAGTTCTTCTTAGGATGCATTTTGTAGACAATGACCTTCCTGGCCTTGCCGTTTTTAATTACGTTGGCGGTAACGGTAGCCCCTTCAACTGTGGGAGCGCCGATTGCCTGAGTGTCGTCACCGACTACGGCGAGGACGCGGTCGAAGGTAACTGTTTCGGAAGCCTCCACGGGGAGCTTTTCCACAAACAGGATGTCGCCTTCGGCAACTCTGTACTGCTTTCCGCCGGTCTCGATTACAGCATGCAGCATGTTCTTTTCACCTCTTGATTAGAGACTCGCTCTCATGGGCGGGGATGTCCCACTTTATGGCCCATTCAAAGCGGCTTTATTAGTATATCAGGCAGGGTGCGGTAAGTCAAGGGTTAAAAACATAATTTTTCAGTTTATTATTGTATTCCGCTTCCATTTTCCCAGCCGGTAGTACACTATCTGCATAATTATCTGGACGCAGGAGGCGGCGGGAGCGGCTATGCCTATAAGGGTGAGATTTGTACCGGGCACAAAGCTCATAAGGAAAACCAGAGGCACGCGCACGGCAAAGGTGGATATCAGGCCGTTTGCCATTGTAAAGCCCGTGTGGCCGTAGCCAGAGAAAAAGCCGTTAAAGCAGAAAACAAAGGTGACAAGGATGATATCAAAGCTGTAGGTGCGCAGATATTGGGCGCTGTTTAGGATAACCTCCACGTCGCCGGTGAAAAGCCCCGCCGTCCACTGGGGGAATAGCTGGACCACGGCAAAGAAGATGAGGGTTATGGGAAAGCACATGAAAACAGAAGTCCTGAGCCCCTGCTTTGCCCGGTGCTCCTCCCCGGCGCCGACATTCTGGGCCGTAAAGGCCGAGAGGGCCGAGAGAAAGGCTATTGGCACCAGCATACAGAAGCCTATTATGCGCTCCACCACGCCCACCGCCGCCGACTGGCTGAGGCCCATATTGTTCACCACGGCGGTGATTATTACAAAGGAGAGGGTCACCAGCGCGTCCTGGGCGGCAACGGGTATGCCCACACGAAGCACCCGGCCGGCGCAGCCCTTTACCAGTCTTATACCTTTTACCGATACCTCAAAGGGATAGTTTCCGCGGCGCAGTACAAATATGGAGAGCACGCAGGAGACGGCCTGCGCGAAAACCGTGGCGTAGGCGGCGCCCGGCGCCCCGAGGCGGAAAACGCCGACCAGCAGAAGGTCGCCGGTTATGTTAAGGATACAGGAGCAGGCTATAAAATACATGGGCAGCTTCGAGTCGCCCAGGCCCCGGAGGATGCCCGCTATGCCGTTGTAGCCGGCTATAAAAACGGTGCCCGCCGCTGTTATTGTGAGGTAGCCCAGGGCCGGCTCCACGGCCTCCGGAGGCACCTGCATCATGGATATTATCGGCTTTTTGAGCAGCAGGAGGCCGGCTGTTATAAGCACGGCCATGATAAGAAAGAGGGCGAACATGGAGCTTACGGTGTCCCGGACGTCCTTTTCCCGATTTGCGCCGATATACTGGCCGATAAGCACGGTGCCGCCGGTGGTGATGCCGGAGAGTATGCCGGTGACGAGCTGCATTATCTGGCTGGAAGTGTTCACCGCCGATATGGCCGCCGCGTCCGAAAATTGGCCGACGATTATCATATCCACCACGGCATAAAGAAATTGAAGTATGGAAGCCCCTAAAAAGGGGAGTACGAATCGTGTAAGCGCCCCGGCCACCGTGCCCCGGGTAAGGTCGTGCTCCATTGCTGATCACCTCTTGATTTCGGTAAAAATTCCGCGTTTTTTACTATGCTACTATATGCGGGCAAATATTTCAACCCGTATTTATCCTGGGCCATGGGTGTTGATATTGTCGGCATAAAATGTTATAATAAATTAAATCTGTATATGTTTTGGCTGAAAACAGCAGCCGGCAGGTGTGGTGTATTTTATGAAAAATTATAAGATATCCGATAACGTGATAAGAAGGCTCCCCAGATATCTGCGGCTTCTGGACGAGATTATAGCAGACGGCACAAAGCGCATCTCCTCCGGGGAGATGGCATCCCTTATGGGGCTTACGGCGTCTCAGATACGGCAGGATTTTAACTGCTTTGGCGGCTTCGGCCAGCAGGGCTACGGCTACAATACCGAGATGCTGCGGGAGGCGGTGGCCTCCATCATGGGCCTTAATAACGGCTATACCGCCGTTATAGTTGGCGTCGGCAACCTGGGCCACGCACTGCTGAGAAACTTCGATTTCGGCTCCTGCGGCTTTGAGCTTAAAGCGGCCTTTGATGTGAACGCAAACCTTGTGGGTGACACTATGGCCGGCATACCGATATACGATTCCAACGGGCTTGTGGACTACATAAAGGAGAACGATATAGATCTGGCGCTTCTCTCCGTACCCAAGACTACGGCCAAGCCCATGGCGGAAAAGCTCTGCTCCATCCCCATAAAGGCCATATGGAATTTCACAAATGTGGAGCTTACCGCCCCTGGCAGCGATACCCTTATAGAGAGCATACATTTTTCGGACAGCCTTATGACGCTGGGTTATTACCTTAACGGGCACAGGGAGGACCATAATTAGTGAAAAAAGTGATTTCCGCTGTAATGGCGCTGGCGCTTATAGGCTGCATAAGCTTTGCTCTGGCGGGTTCCGCCGGAACGTCTCTGGACCCGCTCATATCAAAAAGCTATGCAGACGGTACATACAGAAGCTCCGTTATAGCTCAGGGGAAAAGCAATATTGATTCAGCCCTCGGCGGCGTATACGACACTGCGGTATCGAAGCTTGAGGATATTACCGGCGGCTCCGCGCCCTCGGGGTATTCCCATGCTGAAAATTACCAGCTCCTTAACCTGAAAAGCGGCGGCAGCGTCTCTGTTGTCACCGGCGGCAGCGTGGTGATTACGAAGGGCGTGGCGTCGGTGTCCGTTGCGAAGGGGACCGTGATAAACGTATCCACCGGAAAGGAAGTGCAGTCCGGGGCGTCGCTTAACCAGTACCAGAGGTACTTTGCCGCCGAGGATACGGAGGCGGTGTTCACCGTGTCCGGCTCCGGCGCGCTTATGGCCGAGGGGTGGTATAAGGCCAGCGGAGTGACCGACGACCCGGGATATACAGATGTTTTCAGCGACGTCAGCCAGGCTGACTGGTACTATGATGCCGTGTATTACTGCTATGAAAACGGGCTTTTCAGCGGCACCACCAGTACCACCTTCAGCCCGAATGCGCCAATGACGCGGGCCATGTTCGTGACCGTGCTCTACAGGATGGCCGGCAGCCCCTATGTATATGGGACGGCGGCGTTTACTGATTTGGACTCCGCTATGTATTATATGGACGCAGTAAAATGGGCCAGCGCCAACGGTATAGTATCCGGCTATGGGGAGGGGCTTTTCGGCCCGGACGACCCAATAACGAGAGAGCAGATGGCCGTTATAATGTATAATTACGCCAGGTGGTCGGGCAGAAGCGTTTCCGTTTCCGCCGGTGTTATGAATGCGTTCCCGGACAGCGGCAGCGTTTCGGACTGGGCCAAAACCCAGATGAGCTGGGCCGTCTCCAATAAGCTGATAAACGGCTCAGACGGGTATCTCCTGCCGTCGAAAACGGCGCCCAGATGCCAGGTCGCGCAGATAGTGAAAAACTATAAGGAGACGATGTAACGCCTTTATCCGGGAAAGCGCGTCAAAAAATTTATGGCGCATGGGGCGTTGCGATTTTCGGCTTCTTTAAATGAACGGGTGATTTCGGGGCGGCCAGGCCGCCCCGTTTTGATATGTAAGGAGCGGGGGGTAGATATGGAAAAAAAGATAAAAGCGGTGCTGTTTGATCTGGACGGCACGCTGCTGCCTATGGACCAGGAGAAGTTTGTAAAAATATATTTCCGGGAGCTTGTAAAGCGCTTCGGCGCAAAATACGGCGGTGAAAAGCTGATACAGACCGTATGGCAGGGCACCGGAGCCATGGTGGAAAACGACGGCTCCGCTGTGAACAGGGACGTTTTCTGGCGGTTTTTCGCAGGCGTATACGGTGAGGACGCCCTTGAGGACATGCCGGAGTTTGACGATTTTTATTTAAACGAATTCAGCAGGGCTATAGAGGCGTGCTTCATAACAGAATGGCCGAAGGCCGCAGTGGAGCTTTTAAAGGAAAAGGGCCGCAGGCTGATATTGGCCACAAATCCCATTTTCCCGCCGGCGGCCACCATAAACCGTATGCAGTGGCCGGGGCTAAGTCCGGAGGATTTTGAATACATTACCCACTACGAAAACTCCCGGTACTGCAAGCCGAATCCAGACTACTACCGGGAGATAATGGAGCTGCGGGGCCTGGAGCCCCGGGAGTGCATGATGGTGGGAAACGACGCCTATGAGGACATGAGCGCGGGCGAGCTGGGGTTTGAGACATATCTTATAACGGACTGCCTTATAAATACAAAAAACCGGGACATATCCCGGTATAAAAAGGGCAGCATGCAGGAGTTCTGCGATTTTGTAAAAGAGAATATGTAAAGGTAAAGGGACAAAAAGCCGCGCTTTTTGTCCCTTTGCTTTTATCTGCTTTTTCTGCGTGAAACACGTCGGTCGGAGTATTGCTTAATGCCGGAAATTTTGCTGTCGGAATCCTGCATGAACTGCTTTAACCTGTCCTCAAAAGCCTCGTCCGCCGATTTTTCAAGGGTGGAGGCAGATTGGACAAAGCGGCCCCTGCTCCCCCCTCCGGAGGGCCTGCCGCCGGGCTTCTGATTGCTGAAGCTCCGCTGCTGAGTGTGCGGACGCTCCTCAGTGCGCTTTATGGACAGATTTATTCGCTTGTTTTCATCGATGCCGATGACCTTTACTTTGACCTCCTGCCCCTCGGACAGATGATCGTGGATGTCGTTTACGTAGGTGTTGGCAATCTCGGAGATATGCACCAGGCCTGATTTGCCGTCGGGGAAGGTGACAAAGGCTCCGAATTTTGTGATTCCGGTGACCTTACCGGTAAGGATGGCTCCCACTTCCAGCTCCATAGGAAAAGTATAACCTCTCTCTTTCTTTTGTGTTTTTATATGTCAACTGAATTTTTCAGTTGCCTTCAGTGTCGAGAAAGACCTTTTCGCCCGGCATGGTAAGCCCCAGCTTTTCTCTGGCGATATCCTCGATGGTATCGGGGTCCGTGCTGTGCTCGATGTCGTACTCAAGCTCCGCGTTGGACACCGCAAGGTCATTTATCTGCTGCTGCAGGTCGTCTCTTACGGCCTGAGCCGCCTCTATCTTTCCGCGCATGGACACCAGGGTGACTGTGGCGTATATTACGAGGGCCAGCACCGCCAGCTTCGTAAACATACTTGCCTTTTTTAGTTTCAATGCCCTCATCTCCCTGCCTATTTCTGTATAGTACTTTTATTTTATACCTCTTTTTATAATAATGGAAGATATTTTTTTGAAAAAAATAAAATTTTATAAGAAAATTTTTTACCAGCTTAAACGGTAAAGTTAGACAGTGTAACAAAAATCCAAGCCCGTCGGCCACAAGCTCACACAGTCGGAGCGAAATTTTGCTGAGTGCGGAGAAATACAGCACCGCTCCGGCCCCGGCCACGGCGGCCATGAAAATGCGGAATTCGCCCCAGCCTACCGTAAAGCCCAGGAGGAAAAGCCCCGCGGCGCCGGCAAGCCAGAAGAGTATATCGAGAAAAACCGTCGCCGCCCCAAGCCCTATCCTCCTGCGGAGCACCCGGAAAACGTCGTATAAAAACCCCATCACGCCCCCGAAGGCCAGGGACAGGGCGGCCTCCAGAAGCTGGTGGGAGACGGGGTCCAGCAGGCTCATCGGAACAGCCTGGAGAAAAACCCCCGGCCTTCCTCCGGCTCCTCCTCATATTCCAGGGCGGCGATCCTGCCGGTGACGGATATTGTGCCGGCGTCAAGGCTCAGCTCCCCTATTTTAAGGTCGCTGCCCCGGACTATGAGAGCACCGCCGAAGGTCTCCATTATGACGATTGCGTCGTCAAAGCTCTCCACGCCCATGACGCCGGTCACAGTGAGCTTTTCCCGGTTTTCCAATGTGAGATTCTGCTTTCTGTCGGATGTGAGGTATCTTTCCTCGTATGCCATTTCAGCCACGCCCTTCCTTACGGTTTGTACATTTATATTTTCCGCCGCGAAGCTTTATGCCGCGAAGAGAGTGGTAAATTGTCACACGAAAAAGCTTGACAGAAGAGGGTAAAGATAGTAATATAGCGCTTGTAACAGTTTGTAACTTTTGTCACCAAAAAGCAATCTTTTGTAAACAGGAGGAAACTTATTTGACCTATAATTCAAGACACACGAAGGTAATGCTCAGGGCGGCGGCGCTTGGGGCGCTGTGCCTTGTTTTCGTCCTTGAGCTTGCGGTTGGAGCGGCAAGGGCCGCGTCGGACGTCTACACCGTCAGGGTAAACGGCGAGGCGGTAGCCATGATCCAGAACAGATTTCAGGTGGAGGAGGCGGCCGAGGAAGCGGTGGAGCATCTTGCCGCCAGGGCGGGAGGCTCCCTTTCGGATAACGTCACGGTGGAGTACGGGCGGTCCGCCGGCCTCCGGGTACTTGACGAGGAGGAACTTGCGGAGCTTTTCATGAAGCGGCTCACGGTGACGAGCGCGATAAGGCGGGAAGCCGCGGAGACCGTGGCCTACAGCACGGAATATGTTTCGGTGCCCACCATGCTCCTCGGGGATACGAAGGTTCTGCAGGAGGGAATGGACGGGGAAACGGTCTGCGCCACGATCACCGTCTATGAAAACGGAATTGAGAAAAACACACGGCGGGTAAAGAGCACTGTTATAACAGAGCCGGTGACGGAGGTCATAGCGGTAGGCTCCGCCACCTATGACTCCACCGGCAGCTATATCTGGCCCGCAGACGGAAGAACCGTCAACTCATACTTCGGCTACAGGAATGTGTCCGTCGGAAACAGCAACCACTCGGGACTGGACATCGGAGGGCATACGGGAGACCCGATTTACGCCGCCGACGGGGGAGAGGTCGTATTCTCCGGCTATTCCGGCGGGTACGGCAACGTGGTGAAGCTTTGCCACGACGACGGGACAGTGACTATTTACGCCCATTGCAGCGAGCTGCTTGTGAGCGAGGGCGAGCGGGTGTATCAGGGCCAGCAGATAGGAAAAATCGGCGCTACCGGCACCGCCACGGGCAGCCACCTCCACTTTGAGGTGGTGGTGGACGGCAAGTCACGGGACCCGCTGGACTATATCTCCGCCGAGTAATGCTTTTTGCCGGGGGCACAGCTGATTCAGGCGGCGTCCCCGGCGGATATTGCTTTTAAGAAGCTTTACAGTTTTTTCATTATTTCACGGCGCAGCTCGTTTATTATCCTTTTTTCAAGGCGGCTTATGTAGGACTGGGAGATGCCCATAAGGTCGGCCACCTCTTTCTGGGTGAGCTCCTTGGCGCCGCCCAGGCCGAAGCGCATGATGATTATCTCCCTTTCCCGCTGGGGAAGCGTCTCGATGGCCTGGAAAAGAAGCGCCCGGTCCACGTCGTCCTCCAGCGGCCGCATTACTGTGTCGCTGTCGGTGCCGAGGACATCGCTGAGCAGAAGCTCGTTTCCGTCCCAGTCGGTGTTCAGAGGCTCGTCGAAGGATATTTCGGAGCGCTGGGAGTTCACCTTCCGCAGGTGCATGAGTATCTCGTTTTCAATGCACCGGGAGGCGTAGGTGGCGAGCTTTATGTTTTTTGCCGGGTCGTAGGTGTTTATGGCTTTTATAAGGCCGATGGTGCCTATGGATATAAGGTCCTCGATATTTATCCCGGTGTTTTCAAATCTCCGGGCTATGTAGACCACCAGCCGCAGGTTGTGCTCTATAAGCACGCGCCGGGCCTCCCGCGGGTCCACCGCCAGCATGGACACGTATTTTGTCTCCTCCGGTTTCGTAAGGGGCGGGGGAAGTGTGTCGCTGCCGCCGATGTACATAATTTCGTCCGGCTTTAGAAGGCCCAGTTTTTCGAGAATTTTTCCGATAAGCTCTCTGAGTTTCATTTTATTTATCCTTTCATATAAGTATTCCGCATGTCTCGTCTGCCGAAAGGGGAGTGGGCGACAGGGCTATCCTTGGTGTTTTCACCTCTTTGCCGTTTACGGAGAGCTTATCCGGCCTGAAGGTGAGGAGAAGCCCTCTTACGCCCACGGCGGAATAGGGTATGGGCCGGAAAGCCCCCGGCGCACCGGCGAGCTTTTCCGCCGCCTCCGCCGGGTCAAGCCGCAGAATTTCCCGTATTTCCCGAGGAAAGAGGGGCAGCAGCTTTTCGAGGGACGCTACGGCGATTTTTCCGCCGGTCATGGGGTCCGAGAGGGAATTTCCGGTGTCGAAGATGCCCTCCAGGGTCATGGACGCGCCGCCGTAGCTTATTTCCGCCCGGGCGGATTCGCGGCTGACGCTGTGCTTTGCGCTGCGGCGGAATATTATGGAGAACACGAAGTAGCACAGGGCAAAGGAGAGAATGAGCAGCTTCATGCTCACCGGCACGTAAAGGCCGTTCCCGGAGTAGCCGCAGAAAATGGAGGCGGCGCAGATTACGCCGGCAAAGCCTGCGGATACGGCGAAGAATACCAGCGTGAGCCGGAAAAACCGCTTTTCCCCGCCGAACACCGCCAGCGAAAGCAGCACCCCGGTGCAGAGCTTTATGACGGGCGAGGTGAGAAAGCCAAGCTCCGGGAATACCGCGAAAACGGCGTAAACGGCTCCCAGCGCACCGCCCAGCAGACACCGGAGCCGCCGGATTCTTACGCCGCAGACCCGGGAGGAGACGACCAGGAGCAGGTAGTTTATTATAAGGTTTATAAAAAAGATGGAGTCTATGTATATTTCCCGCATCCAAAGCCCCCTTTGGCAATATGATTATACAGGCTGTCGTCTGCGAATAGGGTCGCTTATGGGAGTTGAATATAAATGTGAGACGTGATATAATAGCCGCAAACGGCTATTATATCGCGCCTGTGCTATAATCACAGGTGAAGGCCGCATGTGAAAATGCTGAAATATTGACAGGAAAAATCATAAAAACATTACTGGAAAGGACTTGAAAATGAAAAAGCGTATAATGAGCATCATACTGGCTGCGCTTCTTTTTGCGGGAACTGCGGCGCCGGCGTCAGCCGCCTCCGTCACGGTGGGCGACCAGAGGGTCGTCATAGGGGCCAACGTGGACGCGGAGCAGAAGGCGAAGATATATTCCGACTTCGGCCTGGAGCAGGGCGCGGTAACTGAATTGACGGTCACAAACGACGAGGAGCGGGAGTACCTGGAGGGCGTGGTTGACAGTGATAAGATAGGAAGCCGCTCCTTCTCCTGCGTGTACATCCTTGTCCTTGAGGAAGGCGCGGGGCTTGATATAGTCACGAAGAATATAAACTGGTGCACGGAGGAAATTTACCGCAACGCCCTTATAACCGCTGGCATCAGCGATGCGAAGGTCTCCATATCCGCCCCATTCGCCGTATCCGGCACCGCAGCCCTGACAGGCATCTACAAGGCCTATGAGGACATAACCGGCGAAAAGCTGGACGAGGTGGCGAAGGCCGTGGCTACAAGCGAGCTGGTGCTCACAAGCGAGCTTGCCGACGAGATAGGCAGCTATGACGCCGCCGAGATCGTAAATGAGCTGAAGCTCATTCTTGATGAGACTGTCAATATGAGCGACAGCCAGGTTTTGGACGAGATAAAGTCCATCGCCGACCAGTACAGCGTTTCAATCACCGACTCCCAGAAGCAGCAGCTTCTCAAGCTGGTGAGGAGTCTGGAGGGCCTTGACTCAGACGAGCTTAAGGCGAAGGTCGAGGGCGTGCAGAACACGCTGAAAAAGCTTTCCGGCGCCCAGAGCACTATTTCCAAAATAGGAGAGAGCATAAAGAATTTCTTCGTCTCTATCGGAAACTGGTTTGCAAACCTGTTTGGGAAAAACTGATGTCAATATGGCTGCGCGGCCCCGGGCAGAAGCCCGGGGCCGCTGTGTCTTTCCGGCTGTATAAAACGGCGGCGGAGTGACCAAAATATCCCTGAAAGGGGACAATAAAATGAACTACGTAAAAAAGACTTTTCTGATGTTTTTCATCATGGCGGCAGTGACCTTTTCCGCCGCGGCGCTGTCGGAGGAGCTGAAGCCCGACAGCTATGTGGTGGGCGAGATAGACGGCTGCGTGGGCGTGCTTTTAAACGGGGAGGCGGAGATTGAGACGGACCTGCCCGTAAGCACGCTGCGCCGTGCGGATAGGGACATGCTGGAAAACGGCATAGCAGTGCCAAGCCGCGAGAAGGCTCTGATGATATTGGAGGATCTGGGAGCGTAAAAAATTTCTGTTGCGTATTGGGCCTCCATCGGTTACAATTACCTTTGGAGGCGATAAATATGGCAGACGGATTTGGAAACAATATCATCACCCTTACGGATGACGAGGGCCACACCACGGAGCTTGAGCATCTGGACACCTTTGAATATAAAAACGAGGTTTACGTGGTGCTTCTGCCGGCCGACATGCCGGAGGACGACCCGGATTACGGCCTTGTTATCCTGAAAACCGAAAAGGACGAAAACGGAGAGGAAATACTCTGCGATATCCGGTCGGACGAGGAGCTTAACCAGGTGTATGAGTATTATATGGACCAGGTCGTCTGGGAGGACGACGAGGAATAGGGGCGGTACATTATAAAACTGCGGCCGGAAAGAGCAAAACCTGTCGTCAAAACGGACAGGCCGGGCTATTGAAAAGGCGGCGGCTTTGTGATACAATGCAAATGTTCCAAATAAGGGCGGCACAGCCCGGATGTCTATGGTAAATTTAATAAGGAACGCACCCTGCGTTGTGCGTGATAGGCTCTATTAAACCCACATCTCTTATAAGGGATGCCGAAACTCTTTTCGTGAATTGCAGGCCTCCCGGCCTCCGGCCGGAAGTTGGAAGCAGCGAAGCGAAAAGGAGGCAACCCACCTGCTTTTTGTGCAGGTTATTAATCGGGCCTACACGGCAAAGGCGGGGTGATTTTTTTGACCTCCTGCAAGGGCGAAGCTTCCGCGGGACGAGAAAAATCGGGATTTTGCCCGATTTGTTCTTTACATCAGCGCTTTATCGTGGTAATATACGAAAGTAAAACCTATAGATGGAGGAAAAACAATGAAGAAAATTACGGCATTTGTACTTGCGGCCCTTATGCTGCTGTCCCTGACGGCGTGCGGAGACGGCGGGAAGGGCGAGAGCGATCTGGCCTATGTACAGGAAAAGGGCACACTGGTGGTGGGCATTACCGAGTTTGAGCCTATGGATTATCAGGACGCCTCCGGCGCGTGGATAGGGTTTGACGCCGACATGGCCGCAGCCTTCGCCAAGGAGCTGGGAGTTGACGTGGAGTTCCAGGTTATCGATTGGGACAGCAAGGTTATGGAGCTTGATGGCAAGACCATCGATGTGGTCTGGAACGGAATGACCCTCACCGACGAGGTGAAGAGCGCCATGGCCTGCTCGAAGGCATACTGCAACAACGCCCAGGTGGTCATAGTCCCTGCGGACGTGGCGGACAATTATCAGGATGTGGACAGCCTTTCTTCCCTGAGCTTCGCCGTTGAGGCCGGCTCCGCCGGAAAGAGCGAGGTGGAAGCCAGGGACTTTACCTACACCGAGGTACAGGATCAGGCGACGGCGCTTCTCGAGGTGAGCTCCGGCACTGCCGACGCCGCTGTTATCGACTCCCTTATGGCGGCGGCCATGGTGGGCGAGGGCACCAGCTACGCCGACCTTACATATACCGTTGGCCTTAACTCCGAGGAGTACGGCGTGGGCTTCCGGAAGGGCTCCGACCTTGCCGAAAAGCTCAACGACTTCTTTAAGTCCTCTTATGACGACGGCACCATGATGGAGCTAGCTGAGAAATACGGCGTCCAGGCCGCCGTTATCGCACAGTAAGAGATAAAAAATAAGCCGGAAAGCAGAGGGCGCCGCGCCCCCTGCTTTTCGGCGGTTTTCTGAAGCTTTTCGGGAAAGGTGGGAGATACATGCTTGCAACTGTACTGGGCGCTCTGAGCGTGGGATTTTTGCAGACTTTAAAGCTGTTTGCCATAACGCTCATAGGGGCCATACCTCTGGGGCTTATTATTTCCTTCGGCTCAATGAGCAGATTTGAGCCTCTGCGCTGGCTTGTGCGGACGGTGGTTTGGGTGATAAGGGGCACGCCTCTTATGCTCCAGCTTATAATCATATACTACGTCCCGGGCCGGATAATGGACTACAGCCCCTGGGGCAGCGGCGAGAGCGGGCGGTTTATCGCCTCCGCCATAGCGTTTATCATTAACTACGCCTGCTATTTCTCCGAGATATACAGAGGCGGCATACAGGGCGTGCCCGTGGGCCAGCAGGAGGCGGGCCTTGTGCTGGGCATGACAAAAAGGCAGATATTTTTTAAGGTCACTCTTCTGCAGATGATAAAGCGCATAGTGCCGCCCATGTCAAACGAGATAATAACGCTTGTAAAGGATACCTCCATAGCCAGAATAATCGCGCTGCAGGAGGTAATCTGGGCGGGCTACGCGTTCCTGAAGGGCTCCCACGGGTATTCGGGGCTTATATGGCCCCTGTTCTTTACAGGCGTCTACTACCTTATATTTAACGGCGGGCTTACCCTGCTGTTCGGCTGGACAGAGCGGAAGCTGAACTATTTCAGATAAGGAGGACCGGACATGGCTATTCTTGAAGCGGTAAACATTGAAAAGCATTTCGGCTCCACACGGGTGCTGGAGAATATCAGCTTTTCCCTTGAAAAAGGCGAGGCGCTGGCGATAATCGGCTCCTCCGGCTCCGGAAAGACCACTCTGCTCCGGTGCCTGAATTTCCTGGAGACGCCTGATAACGGGAAGATAATAGTAAACGGCAGGACGCTCTTTGACAGCGGCGACGCAAGCACCCAAAAGGAGAGCGAGGTGCGGAAAAAAAGGCTCCATTTCGGGCTTGTTTTCCAGTCGTTTAATTTGTTCCCCCAGTATACGGCCCTGAAAAACGTAACCCTGGCAAGCGAGCTGCTTGCAAAGGAGCAGCCGGATTTCAAGGCAAACCGTAAGGAGATTCTGGAAAAAATAGAGGCACGGGGCCGGGAGCTTTTGGAGCAGATGGGCCTTGCCGACAGGGCCGGCCACTATCCCCACCAGCTCTCCGGCGGGCAGCAGCAGCGTGTGGCAATAGCCCGGGCGCTGGCGCTGGACCCGGATATACTGTGCTTTGACGAGCCCACCTCCGCTCTGGACCCGGAGCTTACCGGCGAGGTGCTGAGAGTTATAAGGAGCCTTGCGGAAAAGCGCATGACGATGGTGATAGTCACCCATGAGATGGCCTTTGCCAGAGATGTGGCGGATAAGGTGATTTTCATGGATTCCGGCGTTATCGTGGAGCAGGGAAGCGCGAAAGGGGTCATCGACAACCCGAGAGAGGAGAGAACGAGGCATTTTCTTTCCCGGTATTCAGAAAACTGATAAAAGCGCTCCATATGCAGCGGGGCGCTGCTTTATTCAAAGAGCGGAGTGGAAAAATATCTCTCGGCAGTGTCCGGAAGGACCGTCACGACGGTCTTGCCCGGGCCGAGCTTTTTTGCAAGCCTCAGCGCTGCGGCCACATTTGTGCCGCTGGAGATGCCGCACATAAGCCCCTCCTTGCTGGCCAGGTCCTTTGCTGTCCGGAGGGCCTCCTCGTCGGAGATTATGGCGATGTCCCCGTAGATGCAGCGGTTCAGCACCTTCGGTATCACGCCGTCGCCTATGCCCATCTGGATATGGGCGCCCACGGTGCCGCCCGCCAGTATCGCGGCGTTTTCCGGCTCCACCGCCCAGATGATTATATTGGGATTTATGGCCTTCAGCGTCTCGCCTATGCCGGTGATTGTGCCGCCGGTGCCCACGCCGGAGCAGAAGCCGTCTATTGGCCCCGCCACCTGCTCCAGAATCTCAAGCCCCGTGTGATGGCGGTGCACCATGGGGTTGGCCTCGTTTTCAAACTGCTGGGGCACGAACACTTTTGGGTTTTCCGCCGCCATGCGTTTGGCCGTCTCTATGCACTCGTCGATGCAGTCGCCGATATTGCCCCTGTCATGTACAAGCATGACCTTGGCGCCGTAGTGCTCCACCAGCATTTTCCGCTCATGGCTCACCGAGTCCGGCATGATTATCACGGTTTTGTAGCCCTTTACGGCCCCCACAAGGGCGAGGCCGATACCCTGATTGCCGCTGGTGGGCTCAACGATTATGGAGTCCGGCTTCAATATCCCGTCCTCCTCGGCTTTGCATATCATGTTGTAGGCCGTCCTTGTTTTTATGGAGCCGCCTACATTGAGACCTTCAAATTTAACAAGTACCCGGGCGCTGTCCGGCCCGGACATGCGGCTGAGCTGTATTATGGGTGTGTGCCCTATCGCTTCCAAAACGTTGCGGTATACCATTTTCTGCTTCTCCGTCCTTTATGGCAATATTCCATGCTATTATATACCATAAACTCTTTCCGCGTCCATAGGCAGGAGGAAATTTTTGAGCCTTTTGCCGCCTGAAAAGGGCTTTTCCCGTACCGGCGGGCCGCCGCAGGGGCTGTTTCAGCGCGGAATCAGGCCCGTCCGGGGGGGAGGCTTCCGGGGAGGCGCTTTACCGCGCCCGGATAAGCTGCAAGGATGGGAAAATTCAAGAAAATGCCAATTGAGATGCTGTTGCCAGGCATTCCTTTCGGTGCTATAATAATCAAAAAAGGTGTCGAATAAAGAGGTTTGAACGCGGATTTTGGAATGTTCGGTCCCTAAAAATATCCTGCATTCTGCCTTAAACTGCGGCTCACAGCCATCAGGCTAAAAACGGATGCCCGCCGGTTTCCGGAGCGGGACTCCGGCGGGGGAGGGTAACGCCTATGGAGACAAAAACAAAACGCCGCTTCCGGCTCAGATGGGTGCTTATACCGCTGGCAGTCCTGCTGATAACGGCTTACATAGCTCTGGTGAATATTCTGGTGAGCGCGGCGCTTGTCCCGTCCTTTATGAGAAAGCTGGAGGCCTTTGAGACTATCACGGAGGAGAGCTACGCCCAGCAGGTGGACACCGGGGACATACGGGAAAACCGAAGCTCCGCCCTCTCGGAGATGGACGAATGGCTGGCCTCTGCGGAGTGTACGCAGCTGGAATGCACCTCCTCCGACGGCTATAAGCTTGTGGCCGCCTGTTTTTCCGCACCGCATGAGAGCCACGCATGGGTGATCCTGCTCCACGGCTACACCGGCTGGAAGGAGGAGATGTACCCCTTCGCCTGCCGGTATCAGCAGGAGGGCTTCAACGTGCTGGCGCCAGATTTGCGATGCCAGGGCGGCAGCGAGGGCGATTTTATCGGCATGGGCTGGACAGACAGGCTGGACGTGCTGCTCTGGATAGATTTGATCCTGGAGCAGGATCCGGATGCGGAGATAGTGCTACACGGCCAGTCCATGGGGGCCGCCTGCGCACTTATAATGAGCGGTATGGATGGGCTTCCGGCAAATGTCAGGGCGGTCATATCCGACTGCGCCTACACCGACGCCTACAGCATGTTTAAATACTACATACGGGAGTGGTTTAACCTTCCGGCTTTTCCGCTGGTGGACTCGGCGAATATAGCGCTCCAGCTCCGGGGCGGATATAATTTAAAGGACGCCTCAGCTTTGGATGCTGTAAAACACAGCGCCGTACCGATCCTTTTTATCCATGGCGATCAGGATATGATGATACCGGTGGATTCGGCCTATGAGCTGTACGACGCCGCGTCCTCGGAAAAGGAGCTGCTTATAGTGGAGGGCGCCGGGCACGCCCAATCCCAGGATAAGGACCCGGAGCGTTATTACGGTACGGTATTTGGATT
>CAZBUH010000031.1:0-16131 GCA_964495095.1 uncultured Oscillospiraceae bacterium
ACGAAGTGCCAGGATCCGGTGCTGGCTACAAAATGGATGGACTTCTGGTTCAGCGATGTGGGCGTAAATCTATGTAACTACGGAATCGAGGGTACCAGTTACGAGATGGTGGACGGCAAGCCGGTGTTTACTGACATGGTGGTAAACTGCGAGGGATTTGACGGCCTTTCCAACACACAGGTTGCAAACTACTATTCCTTCCCGCTTATTATTGCAACATGGCAGGACGGACACCGCCTTGAGCAGTTCTACACAGAGGACCAGATAGCTGCAATAGACGTCTGGGGCGACTCGCAGAGGGGCGATTACGTGGTGTCCAGCAGCATCGCGCTGACGGCCGCGGAGCAGACTACCGTGGATTCTTACATGGATGATATAAGGACATATGTGTCGGAGAATGCCCTCATGTTTGTAATGGGCGTCAGGAGCCTCGACGAGTACGATGACTATACGGCACAGCTGGACACAATGCATATTGACGAGTGCGTTAAGGTATATCAGGACGCGGTGGACAGATACAACCAGAGATGAAAAAAAGCAGGGGCGTTTTTAAACGCCCCTGCAGTTTTGAATAAAATTCCCGGGACACGCTTTACGGCGTTCAACGGGATATGTGGATGGAGAAACGGAGTATCAGACGCCGGATGGAGGGTGACCGGACTCATATTCGTTTAAAGCGGCCTCTATATCCTCGTATTTGTACCCCCGCTCAAGGAGCGAGGAGATATTGCGCATACGGGCGGCCTTTTCAAGAGGCTTGTCTTTCATGCGCGTTTCAATGTAGGCCGAGATGGGCGCTTTGGGGTCGGGGCAACATGCAAGGGCCTGCTCCCAATACCTCTCAGGTATGGCCCGCTCAAAAAATTCCTCTATGATTTTACCGGCGCCATAGCCGCGCTCAACGTAGTGCTTTGCCAGCATAAGGGCGAACTTTTGCTCGTCGATCCGACCCTGCCGGGCCATGGAAGCTGCCGAGGCTTCCGCAACCTCGCGGCTGTAGCCGCGCTCCTGAAGGCCGCGGGCAAGCTCCCGCTTTATCATTGGGCGCTTTTTTAAAAGCTCTGCCGCCTCTTTTTCAGCGCCGGAAATATCGCTGGCCATACGTATGTATTCAAAATCCTCTTCGGAAATGTCCATGCCGGCCTTAAGGCCAAACTCAGACAGAACGGCGGAGAAGGTGGTCAGGCTCTCGCCGGTATCCAGGGTTATGTTGAAGCCGTTGAGAAATCCGGCGGGGGTGATTGAGGTTATGGTCACAGAGGCGCACCTCCTGCTGCACTGTAATAATATACATAATAATATACATTTATAGCATATATGTCAAACGGCATATTCCTCCGGACCAAAAACCGAGAACGCCTCAGATTTAAAAATAAATACGGAAGCCAGCCGGGAAATTCTGTAATTTCCCGGCTGGCTTTTATTTTTCCCGGAGTATACGGGCGTAACCGGTCCCGGGGATTAATCATCCTTCAAAAGAAGGGAATAGAGAGCGGCGGGGCGGAAATCCGGCATGGCGGCGGCCTCCATCATGGCGGAGGTGAGCTTCGGGCCAAGCAGGCCGAAGAAAACGTCCTCGGTGATAATTTCAACACTGCCGCGGGCGGCAAAATACTCGGCTTTCAGTGTTTTATGGGTTTTGAATACCCTCCGCGGGACACGCCGGCCGGGACTGGGGATGACGAAAATATCGGTATCCCCGGTGACATCTTTCTGGCAGGCGGCGCCGATATATGGGCAGAGGCGCAGAAAGGTGCCCCGGGATACATTGACGCAGCAGCCGGAGAAGGCGACATTTTTGCCCTTAAAGGGCGTGTCAAAAACGGGCTCCGCCGGGAAGGTGAAATCCAAATCCTCATCATATTCATATTCCGCCGGGGCGGAAGGCTCCTGATCCATGGGCCACACTCCTTTTAAATAATACGATACTACAACACCGGAAAAAATACAACCGGAATCGTGGAAAACGTGCAAAAAAGCGGCGGCGGGCGAAGGACTTTGAGGGGCGTTGAGAATGGTTAAAAAAATTTGCACTGACGATGTGGCGGCGCTGCTGTGGAAAATCGCAGAAAGCGGCATCGGCGACATAGTTGAGCTTATCCTGATGGAGCCGGAGGAGGCAAGGGAGAAGGCCGGAAAGCTGGAGCTCCTTATGGTGAGCGAGATAAGGAGAGGAAGCGGAGGAAATCTGGAGATAAAGCTGATGGACAGGCTGGCGGTGCTGCGGCTTTTGGCGGAGCTGTGCCGGGAAGGACCCGGCGAGGGCGCCGCCGCGGATATTTTAAGGGCGCTGGATAAGAAGGCCGGGAGCGGCGGATGAGGATAAAAGGGTTTTCCGAAAAGCAGCTTCAGGTGATGACCTGGTGGTGCCCATCGTCCCCAAACAGGAAGATGGACGCCATAATCTGCGACGGCGCAGTCAGAAGCGGAAAGACCCTCTGCATGGGGATATCCTTTGTCCTGTGGGCTATGGCGGAATTTGAGGGCATGGCCTTCGGCATGTGCGGAAAGAGCACTGCGGCGCTGCGGCGGAACGTGATATCCACACTGCTGCCCAAGCTGCGGGAGCTGGGCTTCGGAGTGCGGGACAGGGTATCGGAAAACCTGATAACGGTGCGTTCCGGCAGGAGGGAAAACCGGTTTTATCTTTTCGGGGGCTACAACGAGAGCAGCGCGGACCTTATTCAGGGCGTCACCTTTGCCGGGGTGCTTATGGACGAGGCGGCGCTTATGCCCAGAAGCTTCGTGGAGCAAGCCTGCGCCAGATGCTCCGTGCAGGGCAGCAGGCTGTGGTTTAACTGCAATCCCCAGGGGCCGGAGCACTGGTTTTACAGGGAGTGGATAAAGAAGGCCCGGGAGCGGAGGGCGCTGTACATACACTTTGAAATGTCGGATAACCCGTCCATGAGCCGAAAGATCATTGAAAGATACAAAAGGCTTTACAGCGGCACGTTTTACAGGCGATTCGTGCTGGGGCAATGGGTCGCGGCGGACGGGCTTATATACGACTTTTTCGACGGAAGCTACGTGAAAAAGCCGCCGCCGGAGCCTATGGAGCGCTATTGGGTGTCCTGCGACTACGGGACGCTGAACCCGGCGTCATTTGGGCTGTGGGGACTTAAAAACAACGTATGGTACAGGCTCAGGGAGTTTTACTTCGCCTCAAAGCAGGAGGGAAGGCAGAAAACCGACGAGGAGTACGCGGATGACCTGGCCGCCCTTATAGGGGACAGGAAAGCGGAGGGAGTTGTGGTTGACCCATCGGCGGCCAGCTTTATTGAGACACTGAGGCGCAGGGGCTTCAGGGTGATAAAGGCGGATAACGACGTTTTATACGGGATAAGAGTGACGGCGGGGCTTTTAAAAAGCGGCAGGATAGTTATATGCAGCGGCTGCCGCGATGCCATAAGGGAGTTTTCCCTGTACTCCTGGCAGGACGGGGGCAGCAGGGACGCGCCCAAGAAGGAGAACGACCACGCCATGGACGAGATAAGGTATTTTGCTGCGACGGTGGCGCAGCGAAAGGGCAGTGACGGTTTTGCCGCATGCGCCGCGGCGCCCCGCAGAGGATAAGACGACAGGAGGACGGCAGATTGAAATTATTCAAAAAACAGAGGCAGCCGCCGGTTTCGGTGCAGCTCAGAAGCAGGGAGCCGCACCCCTTTGGGGTTTTGAGCGGATATACGCCTGCGGGCCGGGGAGAAATAAAGATTTACAGGGCCATACGGGAGGCTGTGCCCATCGTGGACGCGGCGATATTAAAGATAATACGGCTGACGGGCGGATTCAGGCTCCAATGCCAAAACGCCGGACTGGAGAGAAGGCTGAACAGTTTTGCCGGGAATGTGGACGCAGGACGGGGGCAAAAGGGGCTGGAGGCCTTTATAGAGGGGTATCTGGACTCAATGATAACCTGCGGTATGGGGATCGGTGAAATCGCCATGCGGGGCAGGGAGATAGGGGCGGTGCTCTGGGGAGACCCGGAAAATATATACATAAAAGAGGGCGACACGCCCCTGGATTTTAAGATATGCGCCTTGAGCGGCGGGGAGATAAAGCCGCTGCCGCATCAGGAGCTCCTGCTTTTTACGCCGTTTAATCCCGAGGCCGACAGGCCATGCGGCGTTTCCATGCTGCGGAGCATGCCATTTCTGGCGGACATACTGCTTAAGATATATAACTCTATCGGCATAAACTGGGACAGGGCCGGGAATGTACGGTACGCCGTCACCTACAAGCCCCAGGGGGATGTGCTGGACAGGGCCTGCGCCGGGGAGCGGGCAAGGCAGATAGCCCAGGAGTGGTCGTCGGCCATGCAGTCGGGGAAGGACGGCAGCATCCGGGACTTTGTGGCAGTGGGCGACGTGGACATAAAGGTGATAGGCGCCGACAACCAGATACTGGACAGCGAGGCGCCGGTGAGGCAGATATTGGAGCAGCTCCTTTCCAGGACGGGCATACCGCCGTTTATGCTGGGGCTTTCATGGTCGAGCACCGAGCGGATGTCGGCGCAGCAGGCGGATATTATGACCACGGAGATTACGGCCATAAGAAGGACGCTGACGCCGGTGATAGAGAGAATATGCGATATATGGCTGTATCTTCAGGGAGAGGCGGCGGAGTACCAGGTGGTCTGGGACGATATAAATTTGCAGGACCAGGTGGAAGAGGCCAGGGCGGGGCTTTACATAGCTCAGACCCGGGAGATACAAAACAGAGAAAAGGGAGGAGAATAATCTTGCAGGTCATAAAGGGCACGGCCGCAGAGCCGGAGAGAACGGCGGAGACTGCCGGCGACATGGAGCTTATAAACAGCTTTGCAAAGGAAGCACTGAAGCCGGAGGACGTATTTATTTTTTCGGTGAGACTGTGCGACAACAGGATAGACAGGGACTACGAGAGATTCACAGACTCGGCGCTGGAGGAGCTTAAGGAGCGTTTTACAGGCAAAACCGGAATATTCGACCACCAGTGGACGGCAAAGGGCCAGGTGGCCAGAATATTCCGCACCCAGGTGATTGCCGAGCCGGACGGGGTGCGGTGGCTGAAAGCCTGGGCGTACATGCTCAGGACTCCGGGAAACGAGGAGCTTATAAGGGAGATACAGGGCGGCATCAAGCGTGAGGTAAGCGTAGGGTGCAGCGTAAAATACTCCAGGTGCAGCGTCTGCGGCGGGGATATAGGAAGCTGCGGGCACGTAAAAGGAAAAATGTACGACGGGAAAATGTGTTTTGCCGAGCTCAGCGGGGTCACGGACGCCTATGAATGGAGCTTCGTGGCAGTGCCCGCCCAGAGAGAGTCGGGAATCGTGAAAAAATTCGGCGGGGGACAGGAAATGACGCTGGAGAGCATAGCCGGTATCTACGGCGGCGAGAACGCCAGGAAAGAACTGAGCATTCTCCGGGAGGAGGCCCGGATGGGCCGGAGCTATATGTCCGGGCTGCGGGAGCAGGTGGTGCGCCTCAGCGTTACGGCGGGCAGCGGCCTTGACAGGGAGCTTATGCGCTCCGCCGCGGAGAAAATGGACGAGGGCGAGTTGCTGGGCTTTAAAAGGGCCTTTGAGGAGAAGATAGAAAAGCTGCTGCCGCTGGAGACGCAGCTTGGAGCGATTGAGGAGAACAGGGCCGGCGGCGACGAGGAATTCAGAATCTGACGTCCGCCGGGCTTATCATATTGAATTTCAGGAGGGGTATTTATGACAGTATCATTTGAGGGAACAGGCCAGAAAATCGTGACTTTTGAGGCGGCAGACGGCGTGACCGCCGGTATGCCTGTGAAAATGTCGGAAAACAGGAAGGTGGCTGCGGCGGCGGCCGGCGACATTTTCTGCGGCGTGGCGCTGGACGCGGCGGAGGACGGCTTCGCGTCCGTAGTGCTGGGGGGATTTGTGACGCTGCCCTACACAGGAACGGCGCCGTCCGTGGGCTATGTTAAGCTCGCCGCAGACGGCAGCGGAGGCGTTACCGTGGGAGACAAGGGCCGCGATTACCTGGTGACAGAGGCGGACACTGCCGCCGGGACAGCGGGATTTTACATCGGTTAAGGAGGATTTGATATGAGTTTTGACAATCTCAGGTTGGAAAAGGGCATGTACGCCCAGTCGGGGATGAGCTTTTCTCAGGTTTTGGAGAAAAGCGACCCCAGCGAAAACTACAGGAACACGCCTCTGGAGGGGCTGGACGCATTTCAGCGGCAGTTAAAGCGCTTTGACATAAAGGTGAAGGGCAGCGGCTCGGATATGGTGGAGAAATTTTTCCGCACAACGGAGTCGGCGGTGCTGTTCCCTGAATATGTGGCGAGAAGCGTAAAGCAGGGCATGGAGGAGAGCAATATACTGCCCTCTATCACCGCCTCTGTAACCCAGTTTGACGGCATGGACTACAGAAGCATAGAGTCCGTACCCTCCGAGGAGGACAAGAGCCTGCACCGCGTGGAGGAGGGGGCTGAAATACCCCAGACAACGGTGAAAACCCAGGAAAACCTGGTAAGGCTCCACAAGCGGGGCAGAATGCTGGTGGCCTCCTACGAGGCGGTGAAATTCCAGAGGCTGGACCTTTTCTCCGTAACTCTGCGGCAGATAGGCGCCCACATAAGCAGGATGCACCTGGACGACGCCATAGACGTGCTCATAAACGGGGACGGAAACGGCAACGCCGCAAAGAGCTTTAAGGTGGGGACAAGCCCTATTTCCGGAACCGCAGGAACTTTGGGCTATAACCAGCTTGTGGAGTTTTGGGCGCAGTTTGACCCATATGAGATGAACACGCTGCTGGTATCCGACGACATGATGCTGCAGATGCTTAAAATGGAGGAGTTCCAGAACCCGCTGACGGGCCTCAATTTCCAGGGGACGGGCGAGCTTAAGACGCCCCTGGGGGCCAGCCTTTTCCGCACCTCCGCCATGCCCGCCGGGACTATCGCCGGACTTGACAGGCGGTACGCACTGGAGATGATACAGAGCGGCGATGTGAGCGTGGAGTACGACAGGCTCATCGACAGACAACTGGAGCGGGCCGCGATAACCAGCATTTCGGGCTTTGCAAAGCTCTACACGGATGCGGCAAAGGTACTGAAAAAATCCTGAGCAGCCGTGCGGAAAAGAGGGTAACGGCCATGTACACAGAGAAAATACTTGAGGCCGCCTCCGTTTTGGGCGGCGACGGGTCAGAGGGGCTGAAGCTACTGTGCGCCGCAGCAGAGGCGTGGATTTTATCAAGGCTCCGGGAGGACGTGAAGCCGGAGGAAATAGAGGAGATATTTATCCTGGGCGCCGCTATGCTGGCCCTGTCCGCATACAGGGAGACGGGAGCCGACGGAGGCGTCGGCTCCTACTCCGCCGGCAGAGTCAAGGTGACCTGTATCGGCGCGGAAAAGTCGGGAGACGCGCTGAGAAAACGCGCGGAGGCCATGCTGGCGCCGTATATCCGGGACGGACAGTTTGTTTTCCTGGGGGTGCGGGGATGACGGACGCCGGGCGTGTCATTGAAAGGTACGGAGGCAGCGCCGTGATTTTCCGTGGAGAGGAAAAGGAAAGCGTAAAAGCCATAATACAGCCGGCGCTCTCTATGGACGAGAACTCCATGGAGAATATGACGCCTCTGGGTATGCGGGATTACAGCGGATATTTCGCGGTCCTGCCGCCGGATGCGGAGATATGCAGAGGGGACGGGATAAGCTGGGACGGAAGGGACTTTTACGTAATAAGGTCCGAGAGGCTCTTTGTAAACGGCGTATGTTCCCACGTGGAGGCGGTGCTGAGGCTCAGAGAGGAGGTCTGGGATGGCTGAACTTGAAAAAGCGGCGGCGGCCCTGCGGGATACGCTTAAAAAGGCCGGGATAAACGCGGTGGCCGCTATGCCATGGGGCGGAAAGCGGCGTTTTACGGAGCCGGTGGCCGCAGTCTGGGTAAAAAACGGCTCCGGCACCGACGCGGGCTTTTCCGGCTATCTGGGCCGGGAGCTGGACAGCGAATCAGGGCTGTGGCAGGAGATATACGGAAAGAGGCTGGATATAGATTTTAACCTGTACATATACTCCCCGGACGACGGGAAATACGGCGCCCAGGGGTGTATGGAGGTTTTCGGAGACGCGGCGGAGGCGCTGGGCGGCCTGCCATCGGGGTTAAAGCTCCGGAGGATAAGCTGCGGCGAGACAAGGTATGACAGGGACACAGGGATGTTCCGGCTGGAGGCCGAGATAGAATGCAGGGCGTTTATGTACGCTGTGGGAAGCGACAGCGGAGAGATAACAGATTTTAATTTGAAAGGAGCTGCAAAAGTTTGAGCGAATATGAAAGACCGGGGGTGTACAGCTCCTATCAGCTTTCGGGCGTGCTGAGTTCCGGCAAAAGCGCCGGAACTGCGGCTGTGGCGGCTTTGGCGGACTCGGGCGCCGAGGGGGAGGTATACGACATCACCTCATACGCCGGGGCGGTGAGCCTGTTCGGCGGGGAGTCGGACATCACAGAGCTTATCGGGATACTGATGAAAAACGGAGTGTCGGAAATAAAGGCGTCGCCGGTGCTCAGCGGGACGGCGGCAAAATACGCGGCTGCGTTTAAGGCCCTCTGCGCTGTGGAGGACGTCAGCATTATCGTGACCGGCAGCGGAGACGCGGAGACGGTGGCGGCCCTCAGCGCGGCAATATCCTCTGCGTCGGAAAGATGCGGGCATAAGATAGGCGTCGCCGAGTGCCGGGGCACGGTTTCAGAGGCGGCTGCCGCCGCTGAAAGCGTGAACTCAGAGAGGATAGTGCTTGTAAAGCCGGCGGGGATAGGCTCCGAGGGGCTTGCGGCCGGAGGTACGGCCGCCGCAGTCGCCGGAGCTGTGCTGGCAGCGTCGGACCCGGCCATACCGCTTAACGGGGCGGAGCTCTACGGCCTGGAGGCCGTAGAGGGTAGATTTTCCGACGGGGACGTGAACATACTTATAAGG
Source organism: uncultured Oscillospiraceae bacterium (assembly GCA_964495095.1). Taxonomy (GTDB): domain Bacteria; phylum Bacillota; class Clostridia; order Oscillospirales; family Oscillospiraceae; genus CAZBUH01. The sequence goes on from CAZBUH010000031.1 coordinate 8,934, forward strand.
GGCGGCGTGACCCCGGTGGAGCGGACAGGCTCCTCTGTCTGCGCCGTACGCGGCGTTACCACCCGCACAAGGACGGGCGGGGCCGCCGACAGCACATGGCGCGAGCTTACGACGGTGCGGATAATCGACGACGTTATCCCAACCGTAAGGGACGTGCTGAGAAGCATGTTTTCCAGGACGAAAAACACGGCCCAGACCAGAGGAGCCATCAGAACCCAGGTGGTGATAGAGCTTGAAAAGAAGTTGGCGGCGGAGATAATCGACGGATATGACAACGTATCCGTCACCCAGAACAGCGGGGACCCAACCGTGTGCGACGTGTCCTTTGAATTCACGGTGGCCCATGGGCTTAACCAGATACGGCTGACGGCCTATATAACGGTTTAAGGAGAGTGGAAAATGGAGATAAAGGGTTTTCCGACCAGCAGCGATATTTACATAGAGGCCGGAGGCAGAAAGGTCGCGGTGGTGCAGAGCTACAAGGCCGTGGCCACAAGAAGCAGCAAAAATATAGAGGCCTTCGGTGAGAGCGAGCCGGTGGCAACTCTGGAGGGGCAGAAGAGCTATTCCATAGAGCTTACGCGGCTCTGCGCCACCGAGGAGGCCGTAAAGGACGGGATAGATTTTTTCTCCCTGTCGGATTTCTCCCTTGTTATCGTAAAACCAGACAGAAGGATTGCCTACACCGGATGCCAGTGGTGCACCATACAGGAGAGCGGAGAGCTGGGAGAGATGGTGGAGGAAAAAGTGACGCTGGCGGCCACAAAGCGCGTGGAGACAAGGGAGTGACGCTTTGGAACGGGGAGCAGAGATCCGGTTGTGGCTCATGGACGACGAGTACACGCTGGAGCCTGTTTCGGCCATGACGCTTATCAGGGCGGAGGCCGGCGGGCGTGAGATGCTGGGCGAAAATGCCGGAGAGGCGGGCAAAATCCTGGCGGCAGGGGCGTTTGTCGCGGCAGAGGCCCTGAAAAAAGACGGGGAAAGGGTATTTTCCTCCGGCGTGGAGGCGCTGAAAAAGCTTACGGCAGAGGAAATAATGGAGATATACGGATATTACCGGGCAGAGCCGGAGAAGGCGGCGGAATTTTCTGAGGAGAGCCGGGAAAAGGGCGAAAAGGGCCCTGAATACGCCGACAGGCGGGATGCGCCGATTAGCGAGCCGGAATCGGAAGCGGAGAGGACGGCGCCCGGAGAAAAAACGGCGGAGGCGGATAAAGCCCCTGTCCGAAAGCAAAAGCCCCCGGAGGAACAAAAAGCCGCTGAAAAGCTCCGCAGACGGGAAAAGCGGGAGGTCCGGCGGGAGAGCGCCGGATATTACCCGATCAGCGGCAGCTCAGGCCGGGTATACGGCATGGCGGGCAGTATGCAGAGCATATCGGATTTTTTCCAGAGGGACTGCCGGAGATACGACGGGGCCTATGAGAGGTACTGAAAGGAGGGGACGGTTATATGAAGCTTACACCGATGCGGTATAAGACGTATGTATGGCCGCACAACCCGAAAATCTACGGGATAACATATGAGCGGCAGGTGGCGGTAAACCGCATCCCCTTTGGAGACTATGTCATGCAGGACATGGGCAGAAGCTACAGGGTGCTCCGGGGCGAGGGCGAGTTTGCGGGACAGGGCGCCTATGACGAATTTAAAAAGCTCGCTTCGGTATTTTATCTGTCGGGGCCGGGACTGCTTATACACCCTGTATGGCAGAGTTCAAACGCATACTTTGTGTCCCTCTCCTTAAAACAGGAGCCGTCGGAAAATTATGTGAGCTATACCTTTGAATTCTGGGAGGGGTGCGACAAGTACGCCCAGGGCGCGGAGAAAATACAGGCGTCAGACCGGAGCTCCGGCCAAAGCGCCGGGACTGCGGCCCAGGAGCAGAGGTACCACACGGTTTCAAAGGGCGAAACAATGTGGGGCATAGCGAAAAAGTACGGTATGGACCTCTCCCAGCTTATAGCTAAAAACCCGCAGGTGAAAAATCCAAACCTCATATACACAGGGCAGAAACTGTACATATAGAAAATGCTGAGACGGGGAGATTGGCAGATGACGGGATATCTTATTTGCAGCGACGGGGAGACATACAGGCTGCCGGTTTTGACGGAATGGCGCCTGAGTTACGGGCTGGGAGAGCCCTGCGACGCCTTCTCCGTACAGTGCCTTTATGAGCCGGACATGCTGCGATGCCTGGGCAGGGCGTACAGATTCCGGGGAGAGGAACAGGGAAAGACCGTTTTTTACGGCGTGGTGGACGAATTTGAAATATCCGCCGGAGAACAGGGCAGAAGGGCGGCCATCTCCGGCAGGGGCATGGGGGCGCTGCTGCTGGATAACGAGTGCGAGGCGGTGGAGTACAGCGCGGCGACCATAGACACGGTATTATCAAGATACGCGGCTCCCTACGGGATAGTCTGCGGAGGAAAGGGGAGCTTCCCTCCTGTAAGCGGGTATACGGTTTCCAGCGGCGAGAGCGCCTGGAAGGCCCTGAAGGGGTTTACGATGCAGAGCGCCGGGATAACGCCGAGATTTGACAGGTACGGACGGCTGCTGCTCACGGAGCCGGAGGGCGGCAGGCTGGTTATAGACGACGGCACCGCCGCCTGTGAGCTTAAATACAGGGAGACAAGGTACGGCGTTATATCCCAGGTGCTGGTGAAAAACAAAACGGCCGGGATAAGCGTTACGGTGGAAAACAGCGAATTTAAAAATAACGGCGGCATGTGCCGCCGTGTGATGAATGTAAGCCGCGGAACGGGAAGCGGCGCCATGAAATACACGGGAAAATACCAGATAGATAAATCCATGGCCGGGCGGATACAGTGCAGCCTGACGCTGCCGGAGCTTTTCGCCGCGTGGCCCGGAGACAGGGCGGCGCTTAAACTGGCGGCGCTGGGCATAAGCGGCGATTTTACCGTGAGCGGCACGGAGGTCTGGGCCGACGCCGTGAGCGCCGGGACAGAGCTTACGCTTATTAAAAAAGGGTGATATATAATGTGGCTGTCAAAAAGAGCGGCTATGAAGGAGGCGGAGGAGCCCGCCGCCTCCGGTACCGCGACAATAGGCGGAGAAAACGCGGCGGTATACACCGACAGGGAACTGCGGGGACTGCCGGTATACGGGCCCGGGGGATTTACATGGAGGCCCAGGGCTGGGCAGGAGCTGCTGGTGATAAAGCGCGGCGGAGAGGGCTTCTGCATCGCGGGGGCAAAGCAGGGGTCAGTACCGGGACTGGAAAACGGCGAGATATGTATAAGCTCCGGCGGCGCGCAGATACTGCTGAAAAACAGCGGCAGCGTGCGGATAGCGGGCCGGGTGGAGATAGAAGGGGGGCTTTTTGTGAATGGAAGCCCTATTTATTGACGGAGACTACGTGCCGGACGGCTGGGGCGGATTTGAAACGGCGTCAGGGCAGCAGGAGACGGTGCAGAGGATACTGTTTAAGCTGTCAGCGAGGCGGGGCGGCTTTCCGCTCCTGCCGGAGCTGGGCAGCAGGCTCTGGATGCTGAGCAGAGAAAAGCACTCTGAGCTGAACTCCGCCGCCCGGCAGTATATTGCAGAGGCCCTGGAGGGTGAGGGACTTATATTGGAGGATGTGGCCATAGCAGAGAAGGACACAGGCGAATTTGAGCTGACAGCCGTATTCAGCCAGGAGGGAGAGGAAATACCGGTGACGATGGATATTGGCATTACGGGGACGGAGGCGCAGAGTTGAAAACGGCGGATGAGATATATTCTGAAATGACGGAGGCTTACACCCAAAAAACGGGGCTGGGCCTGTATGAGGGCTGCGATATGGCCGTGAGGCTTTACGCCGCGGCGGCGGAGCTGGAATCGCTGTATATTTACGGGGATTTTGTGATGCGCCAGTGCTTTCCCCAGACGGCGGACGGGGAATACCTGGACAGGCACGCGGAAATCCGGGGCATTGAGCGGGCGCCGGCGGCGAAGGCGAGAGGGAAGATTAGATTTAAGGTTGACGAGGCGCTGGAGACAGATTTGACGGTCAAAGCCGGGACAGTGTGCATGACGGCGGACGGAGGGCGCTTTGTGACGGCAGAGGACGCGGTCATAAGCGCAGGAGAGCTTTATACGGACAGCGAGGCCGCTGCGGAAACGGCGGGAAGCGCCGGCAACGCGGCGGTGGGGACCGTATGCTTTATGGAGGACGCGCCCCTGGGGGTATCCGGGTGCAGAAACCAGGAGAGCTTCAGCGGCGGCTGCGACAGGGAGACGGACGACAGCCTGAGAAAAAGGGTGCTGAGCAGCTATAAGACGCTGCCCAACGGCGCAAACGCCGCATTTTATGAGAAAACCGTGCTGGATATGGAGGGGGTAAAGGCCGTGGCGGTGCTGCCGAAAAACCGCGGCATAGGCACGGTGGACATCGTTATAAGCTCGGAGAGCGGAACGCCGGAGCAGAGCCTTATAAACGCGGTGAAGTCAAAGCTCGACGGAATGCGGGAGATTTGCGTGGACATAAGCGTTTCGGCGCCGGAGGAGAAAACGGTGAATATTGCATGCAGCGTTAAGGCGGCCCCGGGATATGACGGCGAAACGGTGCGGAGCAATGTGAAAGCGGCGTTGGAGGGCTATTTTGACGGAGGGCTGCTGGGGAAAAATATTCCCATAGTTAAGCTGGGCAGCATAATATACAGTGTGCCGGGAGTGGAGAACTATAAAATAACGGCGCCCACGGAGGATGTTTCGGCGGAGCGGTCACAGCTTCCCTTAGCGGGGACCGTGACTGTAACGGCCATGTAGCGGAGGCGCAGATGGGATATTACGATTATCTGAAGGAGCTTCTGCGGCCCCTGGGAGTATACAGCCTTGACAGCGGCTACGGCGCGGCGGAGCTATATGCGCTGGGGGAGGGGCTGGACCGGTGCTGCGGCAAATTTCAGGAGGCAGAGCGGGAATGCCTTATCCCAACGGCGGAGGAGGCGGGCCTGCTGGCCTACGAGGAGATAGTGCCCAGCGTCCCGGCGTACACCAACGCCGCCACAAGGCGAAACGCCCTTATGGGGCTTATTCAAACTGACGGCACCTGCTTTACAAGAGACGCCCTGTGCCGGATATTGTCGGGCTGCGGCGTTTCGGCGCTGGTAGACGAGACCGGGCAGAAATATACGGTGGCGGTGAGCTTTCCCAATATACGGGGCGTGCCTGAAAATATCGAGGAGATAAAAGAGCGGGTGGAGATGATACTGCCCTGCCATCTTGATGTGACGTACGTCTACAGCTTTGCCGTGTGGGCGGAGCTGGAGGGGGCGTATCACACCTGGGCGGAGCTTGAAAACGAGACCTGGAGCTCCCTTGAGAGCTGGGGCGGAACGGAATGAGAGGTATGAATGGAGAGCTTGGCTATATATATCGCGGAGCTGACGGCGGCGGTGTGCATCGTGCTCGTAACCCGGGTGCTGGTGCCGTTTATAAGGTCGCGGCTCACATCGGAGCAGACAAGAGAGCTTGAAAGCTGGGTGCGGGCGGCGGTAAAAGCGGCGGAGCAGATGTTTTCGGGAGACGGCCGGGGACTGGAGAAAAAAGCCTGGGTCAAGGAGCTTTTGGGAGAACTGGGGATAACGGTGGACAGCGGGGTGGACGCGCTGATAGAGGCGGCGGTACTGGAGCTGTGAGCCGTAATACGGAGGAGAAAAATTGACGGAGTGGGGCGTTATAACGGTTTTGGCGGGGCTTGCAAGCTTCGCCGCGGCAGTGATTGGGCCGGTGATAAAGCTCAACACCAGCATTACGAAATTGACGGTGAGCCTCACAAGCCTGCAGAACAGGCTGGAGGAGATAGAAAGCGGGAATACCTCAAGCCATCGCAGGCTGTGGGAGAAAAACGACGATCAGGACAGGAAGCTGGAAAATCATGAGATGCGCATACACGACCTTGAAAGCGTGAAAAAAGATGAAAAGATTTGAGTTTTCAAAGCTGATAATCATAATTGAGTCGGCTGTCGTCGCCTATTTGACGTATAAGGGGATAAGCATTGCGGAAGCGTGCATCGCGGAGGGATTTTCCGGGTCGCTGCCATGGGTGGCGACTATGGTATCCTGCGCCTGGGCGGCGTATGGGTCCAGCGCCGGATTTTACTATAACAAGAGCAAGGCGGAAAACACCGCCGGAGGCATTAGGTTTGAAACGGCGCTAAACGCCGACAGGGACGCCTGAGGGCTTGCGGAGATTGGCCGGCGGGCGTCAGAGGAACAAAAAATGACATTGAAATCGAGGTGACAGACACGGAGCTTCACAGATGTATTCTGACAGAGAACGACTGCTATAAGCAGGGGAGAAAAATTACTCCCTCGGGAATTGTGGTACATTCCACAGGGGCGAATAACCCCGCCCTGCGGCGGTATGTGCAGCCGGACGACGGGCTGCTGGGGGAAAATATATACGGCAACCACTGGAATCAGCCCCGGCCCGGCGGAAAAAGCGTATGTGTACATGCCTTCATCGGAAAGCTTAAGGACGGAAGCATTGCCGCATATCAGACGCTGCCGTGGGACTACCGGTGCTGGGGCTGCGGCTCCGGCTCAAAGGGAAGCTGCAACGAAAGCCACATACAGTTCGAGATATGCGAGGACGATTTGACAAGCGCCGAGTACCTGCGGGCCGTGTACCGGGAGGCGGCGGAGCTGTGCGCGTATTTGTGTCGGAGGTATAATATACCGGTCAAAAGAATAGTGTGCCACTCTGAGGCGCACGAATTGGGCTACGCGTCCGGCCATTCAGACGTTATGCACTGGTGGCCGAGGCACGGGTTGAGCATGGATACCTTCCGGGCGGAGGTTGAGAGACTTTTAAATGAAAACAGCGAGGAGGAAGACGTTGTGAGCTATGAGGATTTCAAGGCGTTTATGGACCGCTATGAAAAGGAGCGGGCCATGGCGCCGGTATCGGACTGGGCTGCCGGCAGTATGGAAAAGGCGGTAAAGGCCGGAGTGTTTACGGGCGACGAAAACGGAGACATCCAGCCCCAGGCCCCGTTAACGAGGCAGACAGCGGCTATCCTGTTTGACAGGCTGGGCCTCTTAAATTAAAAAACCCCCGGCGGAGCTTTTCGGCGCTCCGCCGGGGGTTTAATTATATGCAAAGCTGGGAGTTACATGGATTCCCGTGCGCGGTGAAGTTCTTTTTGATACTTTTTCTTTCAGGAAAAAGCATAGTCCTCAATTAAGCAGTTTT
>CAZBUH010000031.1:16231-19698 GCA_964495095.1 uncultured Oscillospiraceae bacterium
TCTTTTTGATACTTTTTCTTTCAGGAAAAAGCATAGTCCTCAATTAAGCAGTTTTTCCGTTACCGGGCGCAGGAGCTGCGATTACACATATCCCCGTGCGCGGTGAAGTTCTTTTTGATGCTTTTTCTTTCAGGAAAAAGCATCAGTTTTCAGACTGGAGTGCGGAATAACCGTCCTCGCCGGTGCGCACCCGGACCACATTCTCAACGTCGTACACGAATATTTTACCGTCCCCTATATTGCCGGTGTAGAGCACCTGACGGGCGGTGTTTATAACCTCGGAGACGGGGATTTTGGAAATCACAATCTCCACTTTGATTTTAGGCAGGAGATTTGTCTCATATTCGACTCCCCGGTAGATACCCGTGCGGCCCTTCTGGGTGCCGCAGCCGAAAACGCTGCTTACGGTCATGCCGGTGACGCCAATACGGGACATAGCGTTCTTGAAAGCCTCAAAACGGCTTTGATTAAGGACAATATCAATTTTTGTGATTTTAATATCCGACGCCGAGAAGGTGTCGTGGGCCTTGAGCACCACCGGAACTGCGTCGTCAATGTCCGCAGTTCCCGTCTGGACGGGCTCCGCCACGGCCATAGCCGGCGCGCCAAGCCTGTGAAGCTCCTCATCCTGCGGGACGCGGATGCCGGAGGTACGCTTCAAAATAAGCATAAGCGCCGCCATTGCCGCGCCGGAGAACAGCGCCGCTGTCAAAGCGCCCAGAAGCTGCACACAGAGAAGCCCGGCGCCGCCTCCGTGGATAAGTCCACTCTCGTTGTGGAAAAGCCCTGTCAAAATGACCCCGATAAAACCGCAGACAAGATGTATCCCAACAGCCCCGGTGGGGTCGTCCACATGGCCGGCCCTGTCCAGAAGCTCAATGAAAAGAGGCAGGGCTATGCCGCAGAGAAGCCCCACTACGGCGGCTTCCCAGATGGAAATCGCGTCGCAGCCGGCGGAGATGCCGGCGAGCCCGCCGAGAGCGGCGTTAAGTATGATGGAGGTATCGGGCTTCCTGTACCTGATAAGCGAATAGAGGGATGTGGTGACGCAGGCGATAGAGGGTGCGATGAGGGTGTTGGCAAATATGAGCTCCAGATTGCCGCCGAAGCCCATCGCGGCGAAACCGCCGGTGGCCCCCAGCCATCCAAACCAGAGAATGAAAATGCCGAAAGCTCCAAGAGTCATGTTGTGGCCGGGCAGGGCGCGGGAGGAGCCGTCCTCGCTGTATTTCCCGGTCCGGGGCCCGATAATCACAGCCCCCGCCAGCGCCGCGGCGCCTCCGAGAATGTGGACAGCGGCGCCGCCGGCAAAATCATGAAAGCCCAGCGATTTAAGCCAGCCAAACCATATCCAGCGCCCGGCGACGGGAAATACCACGGCCGATATGACCGCAGTGTAGGCTATGGCGGCGGAGAGCTTCATCCGCTCCGAGGTGGCCCCGGCGGCTATGGCCACGGACACGGCGCAGAGCAGCCCCAGAAATACAGCCCGGGCGGCGTTCAGCATGTTTTCCCCGGAAACAGGCGAGGCGGCGACGAGAACTGAGCGGGCTTCAGCGCCGAAACCCATTATCCCCCAGCCGATAAGCAGAAACAGGGGGAGCGAGACTGCGGTACAGATTATCCTCTTGGTGGCAACCGTGCCGTCGTTGAGCGAGCGGGTAAAACCCATTTCACACAGGGCAAAGCCCGTCTGCATTATAAAGACCAGAGCCGAACAGAAGAGAAGCCAGATAAAATCCGGTGCTAAGGTCACATATACCACCGCCTTACAAAAAATTCCAATAAAAAAACAACGCCAAAGACAAAAAGTCCCCAGCGCCATTGCCGTTACTTCTCTACTATAATATACTCGCGGAGGCGTTTTGTCAATAAAAGTGCGGATTTTCCGTGACGGGCCCTGCGGGGATATGTAGTTTCGGTAAAAAATTTATCTTTGTGTATAAATATGGAAAAACGGGGACATAATACCGGTGCAATCAAAAAGACCGTGGATTCGCGTACACGGGAAAATTACGGAGGTTTGAGATGAACGAAAAGAAAACCGCAGGGCAAAGAGCAGCGGATTTTCTGGCGGGGAAGGGCTTCTACATAGTCCTTCTGATATGCGCCGCTGTAGTGGCCGTATCTGCCTGGGCTCTGTTTTTTGCCGGAGAAGACGACAGCAACGCCGTTATGGGCGACGCTGTGGAAGTTAATGAGATAGACGTTGAGGCGATGGGCGCGGACAACGAGCCTGTCTATAAGCCGGGCAAGGAGCCGGAGACCACTCCGACTGCGGAGCCGACCGAAAAGCCTGCGGAGACGCCGGCCGCGTCGCCGGCAGCGGCGGCAAATGAAGGCGACAGCAAGCCGGTGCCCACCACCGAGATACAGGAGACAAACTCCACAATGGAGAGCGAGCCGGTAGAGGCGGCCAGCCTGAGCTTCGTTTGGCCGCTGAGCGGAAATGTACAGCAGCCCTATTCGGTGGACGAGCTTCTTTACAACAAGACAATGGCCGACTGGCGTACACACAATGGGGTGGATATCGCCGCGGATATGGGCGCAAAGGTGATGGCGGCGGCGGACGGCACCGTTAAAGAGGCGTATTCCGACGAGATGTACGGCACCACCATAGTTATAGACCACGGGGCGGGGCTGTGCAGCATCTACGCAAACCTTGCCTCAACTCCCACGGTTGCCGTGGGGGACAGCGTCAGCATCGGGGATGTGATAGGCTCCGTGGGAGATACAGCCATGGCGGAGGTGGGCGAGGTGAGCCACCTGCACTACGCCATGACGCTGGACGGCGTAAGCGTGGATCCAAATGAGTATCTTCCGGAGAAGAATTAAACAGCTTGCCTGGATTTTAATTACCGGACATTTGAGCGGCAGGCCCTGCGGTGAGCGGGGCCTGCCGCAGACTGCCGAAAAAGTCCGGCAAAATGCTGAACTTTTTATGAAACGGCGCAAAACAAGAGGAAAAGCACACAAAAAACGAGATTTTTCGCCCTCCGCAAAAGCGGAGGGCCTTAATCATTTATAATACACCATTTTCATGCTCGGGATAGTGATGCTGTTTCCCAGAACGCTTGTATATGTTTCAACTCCGTCACATTCACCGTATGCGGTTATGGTGTCATTTTCCAAAATCTGGCTCTCGCCGTCCTTATGCGTATAAGTCACATACCATATGTCCCCGCTGCAGTCGATCCGATACGTCACGCTGTCAAACCATCCCTCCTGCACCTGAATGACTTCTCCCGTGATTGTGATTTTTTCTCCATTGTAGTCATCCGGGTTTCTTGCTACGTCATCGTAAGATACAGTATTGCACTGGCTTATATATTCTTCACGCTCTGCCTCCACAGCCGCAACAGCTTCCGCTTCGTATGCCGCTTTTTTACCCTCGCAAAACTCTTTCTGCTCTGTCACGCCGCTTTCTATATTTTCGATAATCTCTCCGTGTCCAATAACGGTGCAAT
>CAZBUH010000032.1:0-19506 GCA_964495095.1 uncultured Oscillospiraceae bacterium
GAAGAGATACTCCTTGTGGTGGACGCCATGACCGGCCAGGACGCCGTAAACGCGGCTTTGGCCTTTAACGAGGCCCTTGGCATCGACGGCATAATGCTCACAAAGCTGGACGGCGATGCCAGAGGCGGCGCTGCTCTCTCCGTAAAGGCGGTCACGGGCAAGCCCGTGAAATTTGCCGGCACCGGCGAAAAGCTGGACCAGATCGAGGTATTCCACCCGGAGCGCATGGCCTCCCGCATACTCGGCATGGGCGACATGCTCACACTTATCGAAAAGGCCGAGCAGAGCTTCGACCAAAAAAAGGCCGAGGAGCTGGCGGAAAGGCTCAAGAAAAACCGTTTTACACTTACCGATTACTACGACCAGCTTATCCAGCTCAAATCAATGGGGAGCCTCCAGGACATCGCCGGCATGATACCCGGCATTGACTCAAAGGCCCTGGCCGGAGCCTCCATCGATGAAAAGCTCCTCTCCAGGACGGAGGCCATAATCCTCTCCATGACCCCGAAGGAGCGGGAAAACCCCTCGGTTCTGAACAGCAGCCGGAAAAAGCGCATAGCCGCCGGCAGCGGCACAGAGGTCGTGGATATAAACAGGCTTTTAAAGCAGTTTGACATGATGCAGTCCATGACAAAGCAGATGAGCAAGGGCAAAATGCCCGGCATATTCGGAAAGCGCGGCAAAAAGGGCAGGGGCGCTTTCGGATTTTGATTTCGGTTAATCACCGCTTCCAACTGCGGAACGGTTATTAATAACCACAACATATGACAGAGAGGTGACAATAAATGGTTAAAATCAGGCTTCGCAGAATGGGCGCTAAGAAAAATCCCTTCTACAGGGTGGTCGTGGCTGATTCCCATTTCGCCAGAGACGGCAGATGCATCGAGGAAATAGGCACCTATGATCCCCTTGCAAACCCTGCCGCGATCAACGTTGATATCGAGCGCGCCAAGTACTGGCTCGGCAACGGCGCTCAGCCCACCGATACGGTCAGAGCTCTGCTGAAAAAGGCCGGCGCTCTTTAATCGAGAGGACTTACCGCTATGAAAGATCTTTTAATTTACATCGCGCAGAACCTTGTTGAACACCCGGAAGAGGTGTCGGTGACGGAGATAGAAAAGGACGGGGAGACCGTCTTTGAGCTCCGCGTCGCTGAGGGCGATATGGGCAAGGTTATAGGCCGTCAGGGCCGTATAGCCCGGGAGATCCGCACTCTTATGCGCTCCGTAGCCCAGAAGCAGGGCAAGAGAATAATCGTAGACATCGTTGACTGACGCATAAAACCATCTTAAAATGGGCGGCTCGAGGCCGCCCATTTTAAGCCTGCCGCAAAATTCTGCATTTGACGGCAAAACGGCGGCGGGGCTTTTGCCGGACCGATCGGGCGCCCCGGGCCGCCTGTATTGATTTCCCTTGAGGTTATAATTATGAAAAAACAATATCTTGAAGCCGGAAAAATAGTGAACACCCACGGCGTCAGAGGCGAGGTCAGAATCCAGCCCTGGGCCAATTCGCCGGATTTCCTGCTGGGCTTCGACACTCTTTATATTGACGGCGCGCCGGTAAAAATAACCCGCTCCAGAGTGCACAAGACCTGCGTAATAGCGGCTCTGGAGGGCGTGGATTCCATAGACGACGCCGTAAAATTAAAGAATAAAATTGTATATATCGACCGGAATGAGGCTAAGCTCTCCCAGGGGGAATTTTTTATCCAGGACATCGTCGGAATGACGGTGGTGGACTCAGCCTCCGGCCGTGAAATAGGCGTCCTCTCGGAGGTGCTCTCCCTGCCCGCCAGCGACGTATACGTTGTAAAGGGCGAAAATGAGCACATGATACCGGCAGTGCCTGAATTTATCGAGGGCATCGACGGCGGGAGCGGCGTCATCCGGGTGCGTCTTATAGAGGGCATGTGATATGGAAAATCCCGGTATGAAAATAGATATTATGACCCTCTTTCCCGACGCGGTGGGCGATATGCTGTGCGAGAGCATCCTGGGCCGCGCCCAGGAGCGGGGCTGCATCCGCATCGACTGCCACCAGATAAGGGACTATACAACAAATAAGCAAAACCAGGTGGACGACTACCCCTACGGCGGCGGCCGGGGCTGCGTAATGCAGGCCCAGCCCCTCCACGACTGCTGGAAGCACATATGCGATGAAGCCGGCCGGCGGGTACACACCATATACATGTCGCCCTGCGGCCACGTTTTCACCCAGGAGGACGCAAAACGCCTAAGCCGCGAATACGACAGGCTCATCCTTGTCTGCGGCCACTATGAGGGCGTGGACGAGCGTTTTATAGAGGAATGTGTGGACGAGGAGCTGTCTATCGGCGATTTTGTCCTCACAGGCGGCGAAATACCGGCCATGGCCGTGGCGGACGCCGTGTGCAGGCTTATCCCCGGCGTTCTGCCGGACCCTGAATGCTTTGAAAACGAGAGCCACTGGGACGGGCTTCTGGAATATCCCCAATACTCCAGGCCGGAGGTCTGGAACGGCCGCCGGGTGCCGGAAATACTGCTCTCCGGCCATCACGCCAACATAGCCCGCTGGCGGCGGAAGCAGTCCATAATCAGAACGAAAAAACGCCGTCCCGACATGTACGGGAAGCTTAAATTTACCGAAAAACAGGACTTAAAGCTCCTGGCTGAGATTGAAAAGGAGGAACAGGAATGCGGGAACGAATAGAAGCCTACGCCAGGCTGCTGGTGGAAACAGGCGTAAACATCCAAAAGGGCCAGTCCCTTGTTATAGCCGCCTCTGTGGACAACGCCAAATTTGTCCGCCTGTGCGCGGACGCGGCCTACGACGCGGGCTGCCGCGAGGTCAACGTCATGTGGCGGGACAGCAGGCTCAGCCGTATGAAATATATCAGGGCCGAGGACAGCGTATTTGACGAATACCCATCGTGGCTGGCCGCAATGTATAACGACACATCGGCCCGGGGAGACGCTTTTCTCTCCATCGACTCCTCCGACCCGGAGGCCATGAGCGGCGTAAATCCCGACCGCATACGCAGAAGCAGCATGGCGGCGGGCAAGGCCACCGCTGATTTCCGCCAGCGTCAAATGACAGACGGCATACAGTGGTCCATCGGCGCCGTGCCCTCTCCCGAGTGGGCCAAAAAGGTATTTCCGGACCAGAGTGAGAGCGACGCCACCGCCGACCTGTGGAACGCCATACTTGACTCCGTCCGGGTCTACGCGGGCGGCGACCCGGTGCTGGAGTGGCAGAAGCACATAGCCACTTTAAAGGCCCGTGTAGAGAAGCTCAACGGCTGGAATTTTAAATATCTCAAATACAAAAATAAGCTCGGCACCGACCTCACCGTAGAGCTGCCTGAAAACCACTATTGGGACGGCGGCAGCAGCAAATCCCGGTCCGGTGTGGATTTCTGCGCCAATATGCCCACGGAGGAAATTTTCACCGCCCCGAAGCGGGACGGCGTAAACGGCATTGTGTACTCCTCCCGTCCCCTTGTGGTAAACGGGAATATCGTGGATAAATTCAGCTTTGAATTTAAGGACGGCAAAGCCGTAAAGGTCTCCGCCCAAGCAGGCCAGGAGTTTCTGGAGTCCGCCATGTCTGTGGACGAAGGGGCCTTATACCTGGGCGAAGCGGCCCTTGTCCCCTATAATTCTCCCATCTCAAGGTCGGGCATACTGTTCTACAACACGCTGTTTGACGAAAACGCCTCCTGCCACCTGGCCCTGGGCGAAGCCTATCCCTGCGTAAAGGGCGGCAGCGGGATGTCCCCGGACCGGCTTAAAGAGGCCGGCCTCAACAGCTCCATAGCACATATGGATTTCATGATAGGCACCCCCGACCTCTCCATCACCGGCATCACCCACGACGGCAGGGAGATACAGGTTTTCCAGGACGGGAATTTCACATTCTGATTTATTCCGGAGGCCTGGCATTGGCCGGGCCTCCAATTATATATTAATTTATGTCGTATATATTTGACAAAATGCAATTTATATGATACAATCAACGCACAAATCGTGTGGGAGGCGTAAAATTGGCACGGAATATTCCGATAAAAGTCGCACGGGCTGAAAAGGACATGACCCAAGCCGCTCTGGCCGCGGCAGTGGGCGTATCGCGCCAGACCATGAACGCCATAGAGCAGGGCAGCTACAACCCGACGATAAAGCTCTGCCGTGCAATATGCCGTGTCCTGGGCAAGAGCCTTGACGAGCTTTTTGGGGAGGGCGATGAGAATGAATGACAGCAAAAAATTTGACGAAAAGCAGCTTCGGGACAGAGGCCGGGCCTTTGAGTACGGTTTTCTATCGGCTATCATCACCGCCGCCGCAGTGTACTTGGCCACCGATGTATTTGAGGTCAAAATTGAGCGCTTTACCGCGTTTCTTATCGAGATTTGGACGCCGGCCACCATCTGCTTTGTGCTCCTCATATTAAAAGACGCATATGAGGCGCTGAATACAGGCCGCGGCAGGCTCCCCATGGCGGTGCTGGGGGTCTGCGGAGCTGTTTTGGCGGCGGCGGCTGTTTTCGGCGCAAGTCCGCTTATTCTGGAAGGCGCCCTTACAGAACGGGCGGGAGAGCTTTTTTCCGGGCTGTGCATGGCGCTTATAAGCGCCGTATACTGGATTAAGCAGTGCGTAAACCGTAAAAAATTTAAAGACGAGTAAAAAGAGACTGTCACTTTTGACAGTCTCTTTTGTCATAATAAAATATGATGGGAAACGGTACGCCGCATTGCTCACAACGCCTTATATGCAAACAGACCGAAATGGGCCGTCACCTCCAGCTCGTTTATCGCCAAAGCCCTGGCCTGGTCCTCACGTCCGGTCTTGTAATAATATGGCGTCATTTTAAAAAGGCTCTCCACCTGTTCGTTTGAGGAAAGCTCTATTTTAAACTCCAATTCCCGCTCATTTTTAAGCTCAAAGCCAGGTATCTCCTTTTCCAGAGGCTCGTTGAGATAGGGCCTTTCGTATATCCCGGCCTTTAATTCGTAGAGATGCCGCTCCAGAGGCACCGCCCTGATAAGCGCGCCTCCGGGCCTGAGCACGCGGTGAAATTCCTCCGCTGCAAGAGGGGCGAAGAAGTTTATGACCATACCCACGGAGCCGTCCATTACCGGCAGCGCAAAAAGGCTCGCCACCGCAAGCTCCGCGCATTTCCGCCGCCCGCCGGCCATCAGCGCCGCCTTTGATATGTCCACGCCCAGTATCCGGCTGTCCGGGTATTTTTCCGCAAACTTCTCCGTATACCAGCACTCGCCGCAGCCCGCGTCCAGGATGGCGCCGCCGCCGTAATATTTCTCCGACAGCTCCAGCGCCGCCTCCGCAAGAGGGCTGTAATAGCCCTTTTCCAGAAATTCCGTTCTTGCCGCCACCATAAGCCTATCGTCCCCGTGGCGCTTGGCGGAGGATTTCTGGCTCCGGAGCAGATTAACATAACCCTGCCTCGCTATATCGAAGCTGTGGCCGCCGGGGCATTTTAAAGCGCCCTCACACTTTTTAAGCTCCCCGCCGCAGACAGGGCAAATAAATCCCATCACTTATCCGCCGCCTTTTTCTCCCTGCTCCGCATAATAAGCGCCAGTATAAGCCCCACCGCCAAAACGCCGGCCGCGGCTATAAGCACGGCCCGGCTGCCGTTTACGGAGTACACCACGCCGCCCGCTGTCATAAGCGCGGCGGCGATTACTATAATCACCCGCAGGGCTGTTTCCATATGCGTATTTTTGCCGTTATTTTTCATATTTTCTTTCTCTCGTACCGTATATTCCCGTTTTCCACCGTCAGCACCCCATAGCCCCTGTACGCTCCCATGCCCGCCGAGCCGGGATTTATGATATACAGTCCGTTCCTCTCCTCATAGTATGGTATATGGGTATGGCCGAAAAGCACCGCGTCCGCCTCCATCAGCATGGCGGCGTTAATAATGTAGTCATAGCTCTCCTTCACATGGTACAGATGGCCGTGGGTGATAAACACCCGCTTGCCGCCGAATTTTATGTCCATTGCCGCCAACTGCTGTGAGCCGAGATCGCAGTTCCCCTTCACGGAATAGAGCGGTATCGGAAAACGCGAAAACACGCGGCAGTCCCTGTCGTGGTCCCCCAGGTGGACTATGGCGTCGGGCTTTTCAGCCTCCACAGCAAGGGCCATGCCCTCCGTCTCCCCGTGGGAGTCGGAGAAAACTGTAATTTTCAAAGTATTCACCTCTGAAGAAATCTCTGAATATACTGTTATAGCAAAATATTGGAGGGATGCAAATTGCAGAAGGACCTTAATTCTCTGCTGAATTCCGATCAGGGGCAAAAGCTGGCCGGAAAAAGGGACGAAATAGAAAAGCTCGCCTCCTCATCGGACGGCGAAAAGGTCACTAAAATGGCCGCAAACGACACCGTACTCCAGTCCGCCATAAAAAACGGCGATATGGAGGCCATGCGCCAGCGGCTTACGGCGATACTTAAAACCGACGAGGGTTCCCGTGTCTTTCGCCAAATATCGGACATGATGAAGTGAGGCTGTTATGGACGACTTTGAGGAAAAACTGAACAGTATTCTTGGAAACCCGGCGGAGATGGAGAAAATTATGAATCTCGCCAAGAGCCTTTCCGGCGACTCGAAGCCGTCCAGCTCCCCCACCGGAGATCCGGAGCCTTTCTCCGCTCCCCTGCCCGGCCTCGACGGCCTTGACCCGAATATGCTCCGCCTTATGACGCGGCTCATGGGGGAATTCTCGCACCGGGACGACGGAAAATCCCAGCTTATCCGGGCCCTGAAGCCCTATGTCAGGCCGGAACGGCGCGAGGCTCTCGATAAAGCCGTGGAGATAACGAAATTTACCCGGCTTGCGAAAATAGCCTTTAACGAAATGGGGGACGACGGCCATGAATAGAAGCTACATGAACGCCGGAAGCTTCGTCCGTGCCGACGGCTCCCAGGGCCGGCCGCAGGAGCCGCCCAGGCGTCCCGGGGCCCCGCCCGGGCATTCAGAGACGCCGCTTCCGAAGCGTCCGCCCCACGTCACTCCCGGGCCTCCGCCTCCGAAGCGCCCCCCGGGGCCGGAGGGGCTGTTATCCTCAATCCTGCCGGGAAATCTGGACGCGGGGGACATCCTGCTGTTTCTTATATTATTCTTTCTCTACTCCGAGAGCGGGGATGAGGATTTTCTTATAATTCTTGCCGTAGTGGCCTTTTCTATTCTGAAAAAATGACCGAAACGCCGTCCGGCAGCGTAAAATAGTCCGCCGACGGCACCGATGTATCGCAGCCGTTCTCCTTCATGGAGTATATCACGTCTGTCCCGTCCTTCACCTCGGCGGATATCAAAAGGCCCGTATCGGCGGAGACATAGTAATCCGCGGTATAGCCCATTTCCCCGTAGGCCGCGGATACATATATGCAGTTTTCGCCGTTAAAGGAGACATATCCGGCCTCGAAAATACTCTCCGGGTCTGATTTCAGGATATCCTCGTAGGTGAGGAGCATCCCGTACTCATCCGCCAGCACCCGCCGCTCGTCCCCTGCGGCGGCCCCGATGCTGTAGGAATAAACCTCGTTTTCAGAGCCGTACCATACATGGGCCGATTCCGCGCCTACTATGACGTTTTTCACCGTGCCGCCGCAGGTTATTATAAGGCGCACCACGCCGCTGTACACGTATTTTTCGACAGAATACTGGGTGCTTCCGCCGCCCCAGTATTTTGTGACGGAGATATTTTCCGAATAGCTCTCGGGACGGCTCAGCATTTTTATGACGCTCTGCACCGTGCCGCTCGTCACCTGTACCCTGTCAAGGCCATCGTCCACGAACTCCGTGGCCTGGACCTCCGGGGTGTACTCCGTATATTGGGGAAACTCCACCTCAAAGCTGATCCTTCTCGAGCTGGATACGGCGATGCCGGCAATAACCGCCGCCATTATAAGCGCCACGCCGGCAAAAGCCACAATGAGCATTTTTTTATAGCTCATCGCCGCCTTCTCCCTCTTTCGGCTCCCGGAGCGCGGCCTCCTGCTCCTCAACGGGAGGCTCCTCTGTCTCAGGGGCGGCTGCGGCTTCCTCTGAAGCCTCCTCCGTTTCGCCGGTCTCCAGCGCATCCGCCTTCGGGGAAAGCCCGTCATCTTCGTTTTCCGCTGTCTTTGCCGCCTCATGACGGTGATTCATTATGCCTACGCCTATGGCCGCCGCCACGCAGAAAGCCAGCATAAGGATAAGCGCCTTTATCTCGCCGCTGGTGGTTATAACCACCGCCGCAAGGCCCAGTACGGCACTTATGGAGTAGAGCACCGCCACCGCCTGCTTCTGGCTGAGTCCCATATCTATAAGCCTGTGGTGGACATGCCCCCTGTCGGGGGACATGGGGTTTTTGCCTGTGAAAATGCGGCGGCAGAAAGCGAAAGCCGTGTCGAAAAGGGGCAGGCCCACCACGAGAAACGGCACCGCAAAGGATATTATGGCGTAAAATTTAAACAGCCCCATCACCGAAACCGTGGACAGCACAAAGCCCAGCAGGAGCGCACCTGTATCGCCCATGAATATTTTCGCCGGGTTTAAGTTATAGGGCATAAAGCCTATGCAGGCCCCGGCAAGGGCCGCCATCATTATGGCCACGTTACCGTCCGACACCACAATGGCTATTACCAGCACCGTTATGGAGGCTATGCCGGAAACGCCCACAGCCAGGCCGTCAAGCCCGTCTATAAGGTTTACGGAATTGGTTATGGCCACTATCCACAAAACCGTTATGGGTATGGACAGCTTGCCCAGGACGAGATATTCGGTGCCGCTGAATATATTCGGGTTTGAGAGCACCTCTATCACTACGCCGTGGGCCACGGCTATCCCGGCCGCGCATATCTGTATAAGGAATTTGAGCCAGGCCTTGAGGGGGACGATATCGTCCACCGCACCTACCGCAACTATCACCACAGCCCCGAGCAATATGCCCTGCACCTGCTTATTTATGTCCGCAAAGAGCACCACGCTGAGGACAAAACCCAGGAAGATAGCAAGGCCGCCAAGTCTCGGTATCGGATGGTCGTGCATACGCCGTCCATCCTTCGGCACGTCGATGGCGCCCACCCTGTATGCGAAGGACTTGACCACAGGCGTCGCGGCAAAACTCATTATAAGGGCCGCCGCCAGGGCCATCAGCACCTTAATCAAAACTTGCGTATCTATCTGCATTTAAAATACCTCTTATCTCTGTACAAAGCCCACTTTCTTATATACCTTGCGCAGAGTTTTATTCGCAAAATACCCAGCCTTTTCAGCTCCGGCCTTATATACGCTCTCAAGATAAGCCTTATCGGCCATTATCTTCTCCGCTTCCTCCCGGACGGGCCGCAGAAGCTCAACAACAGCTTCGCCCACGGCGGCCTTGAAATCGCCGTATCCCTTGCCCTCGAACTCCTTTTCTATCTCGTCAAAGCTCTTTCCTGAGGCCACGGCGTATATCTGCATAAGGTTTGACACTCCGGGCTTGTTATCGCGGTCATAGCTGACCTGCATATCGCTGTCGGTCACGGCCCGTTTAAATTTGCGCATGATATCCTCGGGCTTTTCCATAATGTAAACGCAGCCGTTCTGGTCCTTGTCGGATTTTGACATCTTGCTGTCCGGGGATGTGAGGCTCATAATCCTCGCGCCCACCTTCGGAATATACGGCTCCGGAATCTTAAACACGTCGCCGTAAATCCCGTTAAAGCGCTGGGCTATGTCGCGGGTAAGCTCCACATGCTGCCTCTGGTCGTCACCGACAGGCACAAGATCCGCCTGGTAGAGCAGGATATCAGCCGCCATAAGGGACGGATATGTGAAAAGCCCCGCGTTTATGTTGTCGGAATTTTTGGCGGATTTATCCTTAAATTGGGTCATGCGGCTCAGCTCGCCGAACATTGTGTAGCAGTCCAGCACCCAGGCCAGCTCCGCGTGGGCCGGCACATGGCTCTGGATAAAAATAGTGTTCTTCTCCGGGTCAAGGCCGCAGGCGATATACTGGGCAAGCTGCTCCAGCGTCCTTCTCCGCAGCTCCGCCGGATTCTGCCGGACGGTTATGGAGTGCATGTCCGCCATCATGTAAAAGCAGTCATATGTGTCGCACAGCTCCGTCCAGTTTTTTATGGCTCCCATATATGAGCCGAGGGTCAGCGCCCCCGAGGGCTGTATGCCGCTTAAAATTATCTTTCTCTCGTCCAATTAACTCAGTCCTTATTTTTTAGTCCATATTCCTCAGAAAGCTTTGCAAATCCGGGCATGGCGTTTATTATGGTGTCCTTTGAGACGCAGTATGCTATCCTCACGTATCCCGGTCCGGCAAAGGAGCTGCCGGGCACAAGCAGGATATTGTATTTCTTCGCACTGCTGCAGAACTCCCCGTCGTCCGCGGTGGGGGTTTTCATCCACAGGTAAAAAGCGCCGTCGGGGTAAACGCAGTCAAAGCCCAGGGCCGTAAGGCCGTCATATAGCAGCCTGCGGTTTTCGCTGTAGCCCTCTATGTTTACCGGCAGATCCAGGCACCGCTTTACCACCCGCTGGAACAGGGATGGCGCGTTCACGCCGCCCACCACCCGGTTTGCGATGGAAGCCGCCTGGAACATAAGCTCATAGTCGTCCGCCTCGCTGGGGATAACAATGTACCCTATACGCTCCCCCGGAAGTGAAAGGGACTTTGACCAGGAGTAGCCCACGACGGTGTTTCTGTAATATTTTGTGATATACGGCACCTGCGCCCCCTCGTAGGCCAGCTCACGGTAGGGCTCATCGGAAATTATAAAAACGGACGTGCCGTATTCCCGCTGCTTTTCCTCCAGCACGGCGGCTATGCTTTTTATGGTCGCCTCGGAGTAGATTACGCCCGTAGGATTATTCGGCGTGTTTATAATTACCGCCTTTGTCCTCGGCGTCACGCGCTTTGCTATCTCCGATGCCTCCGGCTGGAAATCCGGCCTTGTGGGCGGCACTACCACCAGCCTGCCGTCAAAATTTGAGACATAGTTCCCATACTCCACAAAATACGGGGCTATTGCTATGACCTCGTCGCCGGGGTTTAAAAGGGTCCTGAGAGTCACGTTCATGGCCGTGGCGGCCCCCACCGTCATTATTATATTATTCTGCCCGAAGTCTGTGCCGAAGCGCCTGTTCAGGGATTCCGCCACCGCCTGCCTCACGTCCTCATAGCCGGCGTTTGACATGTATCCGTGCACAAATGTGGAATCCTCATTTTCCAGGACGTCGTATACGGCCTCCTTTACCTCCCTGGGAGCGGGGAAATTGGGGTTTCCAAGGCTGAAATCGTACACCTTGTCCCTGCCGTAAATCGCCGCCAGCCTGTTGCCCTCTTCAAACATGGCCCGGATGGCGGAGCTTCCGGAACAGAGCTTCATCATTTTTTCTGAAATCATATTCAAGTCCTGCCTTTATGCCGATTAATTGATTTATTTTATCACACTTTATACTTTTTGGAAACACCTTTTTACAAAAAGTGCGCCGCCGGCAAAACAACGTCCCCCTCCCGCGGCAGCGCCGCGGAAGGGGGACGGTACAGATGTTTTAATTCTAATCCTTATCCGCCATATAGGGATATGAGATTGCCGTGGGCGGCAGAAGGGCCTCTTTTATGGTTCTGATGCTGGTCCAGCGGACGATATTGAAGATTGAGCCGGCCTTGTCGTTTGTGCCGGACGCCCTGGCCCCGCCGAAGGGCTGCTGGCCCACAACGGCCCCGGTGGGCTTGTCGTTTATGTAGAAATTGCCGGAGGCGTTCTTGAGTGCCTTCTCCATATGGACAATGGCCTGGCGGTCCCTGGCGTAAATGGCGCCGGTGAGCCCATAGGAGGAGCTTGTGTCGCAGAGCTCCAGAGCCTCGTCTACCTTGCTGTCATCGTACACGTAGATGGAGAGAACGGGGGCAAATATCTCAGTCACCATGCTCTCGTAATGGGGGTCCCTGCAGAGGATAACGGTGGGCTCCACAAACCAGCCCACGCTGCTGTCGCACTTGCCGCCGATTATGACCTCGGCGTCCTTTGAAGCCTTTGCCCTGTCGATAAAGCCCTTGGCATTATTGAAGGACGCCTCGTCGATAACCGCCGCCAGGAAGGTATCAAAATCCTGGACGTCGCCCATTTTGAGCTTCGCCGTCTCCTCCTTCATGCGCTTTTCGACCTGGGGCCACAGGGACGCCGGTATGTAGGCCCTGGAGCAGGCCGAGCACTTCTGGCCCTGGAACTCGAAAGCGCCGCGGACAAGTCCGGCCACCAGCGGCTCAAGCTCCGCCGTGGGATGCGCGAAAATAAAGTCCTTGCCGCCGGTCTCGCCGACGAGACGGGGATAGTTTGCATAATTTGATATATTCTCTCCCACGGTTTTCCAGACCTCCCGGAACACAGCGGTGGAGCCGGTGAAGTGGAAGCCCGCCATCTTGGGGTGCTTTACCACATATTCGCTCATATCCTTGCCGGAGCAGGGCACGAAGTTTATAACGCCCGCCGGAAGCCCGGCCTCCATAAGAAGGCGCATGAAATAGTAGTTGGAGAGTACAGCCGTTCTGGAGGGCTTCCAGACGGCCACATTGCCCAGCATGGCGGGAGCCACGGGCAGGTTTCCGCTGATGGAGAGGAAGTTAAAGGGCGTGATAGCGCAGATAAAGCCGTCCAGGGGACGGTAAACCTGCCTGTCCCAAACAGTGGCGGAGCTGGCTGGCTGCTCCTTGAACACCTCGTTTGCGTAGTAAACGCCGAAGCGCATAAAGTCGATAAGCTCGCAGGCGGAGTCGATTTCAGCCTGCACAACGGTCTTGGACTGGCCCAGCATTGTGGCGGCGTTCAGATAGTCGCGGTACGGGCCGGAAATCATATCCGCAACCTTGAGGAATATGGAGGCCCGGTGCTCCCAGGGCATCTCCTCCCACTCCTCTTTCGCAGCCAGAGCGGCGTCCACGGCCATTTTAAGCTCTTCCGGCCCGGCCACGCTGCACTCGGCGATAACGTGGTGATGGTCGTGGGGCATAGTGACCTTTTCCGTTTTTTCTGTATATATCTCCCTGCCGCCGATTACCAGCGGGATTTTTACCACAATCTCAGATTGTCTTTTAAGCTCCGCCTTGAGGCTCGCCCTCTCGGCTGAACCGGGAAGATATGCGTGAACAGGCTCGTTTTCAGGACGGGCAAAATTAAAAACTGCGTTGCTCATTGAAATTCCTTCTTTCACTGCATTTGTATACAATATAAACCCCTGCGGCGAAAAAGTCAAACGCCCCTTTACATCGCCGTGATTTTGCATTATATATCTGAATTGCTGCAAACGCCGCGGTTTAGCCCGCTGTCCCGGAATAAATCCCCAACAGCCCGTGAGGGCCTCCCAAAAGGGAGGCCCTCAGAGTGTCGAATAACCCCGGTTTTGCGTTAAGCAGGACTGGGGTTTGGTATGCAAAATGGTAAAACCAGTGAAATAATAGAAAAAGTTGGCTCTGGGTGGGTATCTTTCCACCGCCGCTTTGCAAACTTTTTCAGATTCATGGCAGCAAATTTAAGCCTCACCCAATTTGTTACCTGGGTCAGACCTGTGTATCTGGTGTATCGCATTCCGTGCTGCTCCTTGGCATCCGCAAATACACGCTCTATTGTCTCTTTTCGCAGCCCGTACAGCCGTTTTACATTGGTGTGTACCGGGCATCCTCTGCAAACGGCTTCTTCACATAGGCTTCACGGCCTGCGTTTACCTCCCCCATAAATTCCTCGGCATAACGCCCGGACGCGACGGGAATCTTTTCTTTTACTGCCTTCCTGATGCTTGCATCGGCTCTAACATGGGCGCCATCTGCAAACACTGCTCCGGGAGATGCGTACGACGGCGCCCGCGATTTTCTCCGATATCCAGTCAAATTTTCCGCGTTCCGGTATCCTGCATCATTCACCGCTATTCCAGCATGGAAAATGGAAAAAGTCCGGCTAAATGCCGGACTTTTTCGACACTCTGAAAATATCCCCCGTGTTCACGGAGGATATTTTATGCCGGAAAAGCCTTTTACATATGCCTTTTCCTTTTCCATCTTCTGAAATCGTTTATATGATACTCTATCACCGACACAACCAGTATGCCAACCGCTATGCCGAGGGCCGTGTTGATAGTGTCCCAGCCGTAGCCCGAAGCCGCCGCCCGGTTTCCATCGGCTATGCTGCTCATGGTGTAGTACAGGGAGCCGCCAGGCACAAGGAGGATTATGGCCGGGAGCAGGAATACCGTGGCGGGAGCCTTCTGCAGCCTGGCGGTTATCTCGGCGTACATTGTCGCGGCGCCGGCGGCTATCATATTGCTCACAAAAACACTGCCTGTAATATCCATAAACACAAAATACAGGGCGCAGGTTATAAGCCCGCCCAAAATCGCGTACGTAAGCCGCCGCTTTTTTGTTCTTAGGACCAGTGAAAAGCCGCATATGCCGGCCATGCCCGCTATGAGCCTTATAATATATTCTCTCATGCCGCACCTCCGTAGACAAACAGCGCCGCGCCGAAGCCCACGACTATGGCCAGTGCGGTGAGCACCACCTCCACGAGCTTCAGCGTACCGGATATGGTGTTTCCGGACAGGAGGTCACGTATGGAGTTTACCATCTGCAGGCCGGGGATAAAAATCATGATATCGCCTATCATCACCTTGTCGGTATTTACGCCGAGGCCCAGCTTCACAAGGGCTATGCCCAGAATTCCGGCAAAAATGGAGCATATGGCCGTGTACACAAGGGTGTTGGGGCTTCTGTATTTATAGACCCGTTCCGCAAGCGTTACCATTACCGCCACGCAGGCGGAGGCCAGCGCATCCCGCAGGTTCCCTCCGAAAAACACCGAGAAGCCGGCGGCCATAAGGCAGTTCCCCAGAATGTGCCGCAATATATTCATATATTCCCGGACGCCCAGGTTTTTTATCCGCTCCTCTATCTCCGAAACCTCCGGCCTGTTTGCGCAGATATCTCGGGACAGAGCGTTGAGCGCCTCCAGCCTGCTCATATCCGAAACGTACTTCCCTATGCCACGGGACTGGCTCACCCGCCTGCCGTCCGGCTCAACTATTGTGGCGGAAATAAGGGAGGTTATGGTGAAAATATCCGTGTTTTCGTAGCCGTAGGCGGCGCATATGCGCTTTACCGTGCCGTCCACGCGGCTTATCTCCGCGCCGCATTCCATCATTCCCTCTGCAATATCCATAACAGCGTTTAACAGCCGCTCTGTGTTATCCATCCGATTTTTCCGCCTTTCCGGGGCGTATTCTGTGTCCGGCGTAATATGCGAGCACGCTGCCCAAAGTCCCCACCGCGGCGCCCACAAGCACGTCGCTGAGATAGTGCACCCCCACATAAGGCCGCGAAACGCCTATAATTACGGCAAAAACATAGCTTATGGCCCCACGTCGTTTAAAATCCCGGGTCAGCGTATAGGCCGCCGCAAATCCCGCGCAGGCGTGACCCGACGGGAAGGACCATGAGGTGGGCCCGGACACCAGCGTGGTGAGCTCCGGTATCGTCAAAAAGGGTCTTGGCCGGCACACGAGGTTTTTTATTATAATGTCATTGAAAAAGTAGCATACCGCAATGGCCAGGACTATATTAAACCCCTGCCTCCTGTATTTTTTCGTTATCATAAGGCCTATCGCCAGCACAAACCAGCATATCCCCGCGTTTCCTATCACAGAGAAAAATTTCATTATATAATCCAGCGCCGGAAAACGCAGACTGTCCTGGATAAAGAGCATCACAGCCTCGTCCATGCTCTGTATCGTCTCCAGCAATATGATCACTCCTTTCTGACAGTATTTGCAGACTTATCACCCATAATAACACAAAAAATTAACAATTTAAACCTTTACTTTGTATAAAATCGGCCGTATGATATTTACAATTATTATACTTTGGGAGGCGTGGAATATGGAACTTGCGCAGATATCCAGGTTATCGGGAAAAATAAAAGAAAACATCGAAAAAGTCATAGTCGGAAAAAGCGGCGAGATAGACCTTATCCTCACCGCTCTTATCGCCGGGGGCCACGTGCTTTTGGACGACGTGCCCGGCACCGGAAAGACCGTCATGGCAAAGGCGCTGGCCAGATCCATAGACTGCTCCTTCAGCCGGATACAGTTTACGCCGGATCTGCTGCCCTCGGATGTTACGGGGCTTTCCGTCTTTAACCAAAAGACATATGAATTTGAATTCCGCCCGGGGCCGGTGTTCACAAACATCCTCCTGGCCGACGAGATAAACAGGGCCACGCCCCGGACCCAGTCGGCGCTTCTGGAATGTATGGAGGAAAAGCAGGTCACCTCCGACGGGGCCGCCAGGGCGCTCCGGCCGCCGTTTTTCGTTATCGCAACTCAAAATCCGGTGGAGACAAGCGGCACCTTCGAGCTGCCGGAGGCTCAGCTTGACCGTTTCCTTATCCGCCTCTCCCCCGGCTATCCCGACACGGAGGGCAGCCTCAGCATAATCGGCAGGTTTATAAACGCAAGCCCTCTCGAGGAATTAAAGCCCGTGGCCTCCGGAGAGGATATAGCGGACGCCCAGCGGAGCTTTTCCGCCGTAAAGGTCAGCCCTCCCGTCCGGCGCTATATAGCCGAGCTTACAGAGAGCACCAGAAATCAGGAGGATGTGCGTCTCGGCGTCAGCCCCCGGGGTATGCTGGCGCTGCTCCGGGCCTCCCAGGCCTACGCCGCCGTCTGCGGCCGCGATTACGTCCTGCCGGACGATGTAAAAAAGCTCTGCGCCCCCGTTTTCGCCCACAGGATAGTCATGCGCTCAAGCTACGGCGCAGACTCCAGGGCCCAGGAGCTTATAGAGCGCATCATCGGCTCCGCCGCCATCCCCTCAGAGGATGTAAACGCCGAGAGTATATAAAATGACTGTATTCTGGCTTATAGTCTCCGTGGCGGTACTGGCGCTTTTGCAGATAATCTACTACAACAAACGTGCGCTTAAAAACGTTGATTACACCTGCCGGTTTTCAAAAGAGCGGGCATACGCCGGCGACAAGGTGGAGTTTATCGAGGTGCTCTCCAATAAAAAGCTCATACCCATCCCGTGGGTGCGTGTGGAGGGCAAAATATCCCCATGGCTCCGGTTTGGAAATCAGGAAAATTTTGACGTGAGCCTTGAGCAGTTTCACAAAAGCGTGTTTTTTCTCGGGAGCTACAGCCGTATAACGCGGCGCCATGCGGTCACGTGCCTCAGGCGCGGGTGCTACGATTGCAGGCTTGTCTCCGTGACCGGAGGGGACCTTTTCGGTGTCTCCCACGTGAGCCGGGACTTCACGTGTCCCGCAAAGCTCATCGTCTACCCCGCCGCCGCCCCGGCTGAGGAGCTTCCCCGTGAGGCTCTCAACTGGCAGGGCGAGGCCTCGGTGCGCCGCTGGATAATGCCGGACCCGGTGCTCATCACCGGAATACGCGAATACAGGTACGGCGACAACCGGCGGGACGTGCACTGGGGCGCCACCGCAAAAACCGGCGTTATGCAGGTAAAGACCCGGGACTACACCGTCTGCCCGCGCCTTCTTCTGCTGCTCAACACCCAGATATCAGAAAACCTCTGGAACGGCATGGAGCCGGAGGCCGTGGAATTTCTTGAAAACGGCGTCAGCATCGCCGCCGCTCTCGCCCTATGGGCTTATGAGCACGGCATGGAGGTGGGGCTGAAATCAAACGGCAGCTGCGTTCTCTCTCCCGGCAGCGCCGTCAGCGTGCCCATAGAGCGCTCGGCCAACCAGCTTGAGGCCATATTTGAGGCCCTGGCCGCGCTGGAGATAAAAATGCAGACGCCCTTCGCCTCTTTTCTGGACGGGCTGGCAGGCTCCGGCGTGTCCATGCTGGACATTGTGATAATATCCGCCTACAACAGCGAAAAGATTTCCCAGTGCAGCGACAGGCTGCGGGCTATGGGAAATTCCGTGACCTTCATCCCCATAGAAGGAGGCGGCAAAAAATGAAAAAGCGTATTTACCGCCCCTTCCGGGAGCTTGTGTGCCTGTTTTCATCGCTGCTTTTCGCCTTCCCCATAGCCGCATTTTTCACAACGGTGTTTATTGCAAAAGACCCGGGCTATACCTACGCCCTTATCTGCTGGCCTCTGGCCCTGTGCCATATAGCCGGCTCGGCGCCCCTGGGCGAAAACAGAGCCCTCCGCCTTGGCAGCTTTATTCTCTCCGCAGCCCTGTGCCTTCTCACCGTATATTTCATGCTGCCGGAAAAAGGTACTGTGCAGTACGTTTTCCTCGGTTTTCTCCTTATACCGGCCGTGTTCTGTTACATTCTGGGGGCGAAAAGCGCCCTGGGCTTTCCGCCTGCGTTTTCCGTCGCCGGCATAGTCATGTATCTTGCGGAGATGACGATTTTCTCCTACTCCTTCGGTCTTTCTGACGCCATAAGCCCACTCACCGTATGCGCCATGGCCTTTTTCCTGCTGAGCCTGTACAGCTTTAACTCCGCCGGGCTTTACAGCGGCCTGCACTCGGTAAAAACGGACGCTTCCGCTCCTCTCCCTCCGGGGCTTATGAGCCGGAATATGCTTCTGCTCACAGGCTTTATAATCATCGCCATGCTAATCTCGGTTTTTGAGCCCTTCCGGCTCATACTGGGCGGCATTTACTCCGCGCTAACGGCAGCCATACGCTTTCTGGCCGGTCTTATAAACACAGGCTCCGACACAGCGCCTGTTTCCACTCCAGATACCGTGGCCGCTCCCGTTCAGGAGCTTCCTGCGGCCCAGGAGGAGGGCGGTATGCTCTGGCTTTATATTGTGGTCTCTGTGCTTATTGCGGCGCTTGTTATCGCCCTCACGGTCTATATTCTGAACTCATTTTCCGGCTCCGGCAGAAAATCACGCGGTATTCCGGAATGGCTGAAACGGCTTTTCAGCAGGAAATCAGCCCCCCAGGATTACGAGGACGATGTGGAAAATCTCTTTAACCTCTCGGAATTTTTAAGCAGCGGCGGCAAGAAGCTGAGAGCGGTATTCAGCCGTCCCAGGCCCCAGAGCTTTGGGGACATGGCAAACGACGAAATGCGCGTGCGCTTTGCGTATAAGGCCCTGCTGAAAGCAAGGGGCGAGCTGTCAAAAACGCCGCTGGAGCACGCCGCCCTGGAGGACGACGAGGCCGCGGCCCGGCTGTGCAGAAGCTACAGCGACATAAAATACGCCCAGCGCCCCGCCGCTCCGGAGGACGGCTCCGCCGCCCTCGGCGCAATGAACGCCCTAAAGCGGGAGCAGAAGAAATAGCATCGGATAAAATTGCTCCCCACGAGATCAAGGATTTCGTGGGGAGCAAAACCCAAACGAAAAAGTAAAAAACGACGTGCCTAAGCACGTCGTTTGTTGTTTGGAGGCGACACCCAGATTTGAACTGGGGAATCAGGGTTTTGCAGACCCTTGCCTTACCACTTGGCTATGTCGCCATATACTATATTATTCAAAAAATTGGAGCGGGCGACGAGGCTCGAACTCGCTACCTCCACCTTGGCAAGGTGGCGCTC
>CAZBUH010000033.1:0-18201 GCA_964495095.1 uncultured Oscillospiraceae bacterium
CAAGGCCCTGCGAATGGTGCTTGGCGACCATGTCCATCAGGCCGGCTCCCTGGTGGAGCCCGACCGCGTGCGCTTTGACTTTACCCACTTCTCCGCCATGACCGCTGAGGAGCTGGCCCAGGTCAGCGCCATTGTAAACGACGCGATACTGGCCGGCTATGATATCAGGACCGATGTGCTGCCCATCGGGGAGGCGAAGAAGCGCGGCGCTATCGCCCTGTTCGGTGAGAAATACGGCGACGTTGTCCGGGTGGTGGATATGGGAGACGGCTGGTCCGTGGAGTTCTGCGGAGGCACCCACCTGAGCAACACCGCCATGGCCGGACCGTTCCATATAAAGAGTGAATTTTCCGTGGCCTCCGGCGTGCGCCGGATTGAGGCCACCACAGGTAAGGAGACCCTGGCCTTTTTGGAGCAGGTGCAGCAGGTGACGGCTCAGGCGGCGGCAATACTGAAGGCCAAGCCCGGCGAGCTGAAGGAGAAGGCGGAGCAGGCCATGGGCGAGATTAAACGGCTGGGCCAGATGGTCGAAAAATACAAAGCCAAGGAGGCGTTGGGCGAGGCTGACCGCATCATGTTCGGCGCCCACGAGGTTGGCGGGCTGAAGGTGCTGACCGCCACGATACCCGATGCCGACGGCGCCAAGCTGCGCCAGATGGGCGATACCATCCGCGACAAGGCGGACGACGCGGTGGCCGTGCTGGCCAGCGTCAACGGGGAGAAGATTACCTTCCTGGCTGTCTGCGGAAAAGAGGCCGTGGCCAGAGGGGTCAAGGCCGGAGAGATTATCAGGCAGGTGTCCGCTATGGCCGGCGGCTCCGGCGGAGGCAAGCCGGAAAGCGCCATGGGCGGCGGAAAAGATGTTTTAAAGATTGACGATGCGCTGGCCACAGTTGACGATTTTGTGGCTCAGAAGCTGGGAATGTGAGGTGCAAAGATGAACGACTGCCTTTTTTGTAAAATAGCGTCGGGGGAGATACCCTCAGATAAGGTCTATGAGGACGAGTACGTATACGCCTTTCGGGATATAAATCCCCAGGCGCCCGTCCATATTCTCGTTATACCGAAGGAGCATATCGGCTCTGTGGGCGATGTGACGGCTGAAAATTCGGCCCTGGCAGCGAAATGCCTTGAGGCTGCGGCAAAAATAGCAAAGCAGGAGAAGCTTGATAATGGCTTCCGCCTTATATCAAACTGCGGCGCGGACGCCGGCCAGACTGTTTTCCATCTTCATTTCCATATACTCGCAGGCAGGAGTATGGGAGACAAATTGCTGTAAGAAATATGCCCGGCCTTAATGCCGGGCATGTGACGGGTAACTTTTAAAATACCGATTAAGAAAAAGTGCTGATTTCCGACAGGATATCCTCTACTTCCGGGTACAGGATAAACGCCTCCTCTATGCCCAGGCTTTTTCCAAGGCGGAGCTTTGCGGATATGCTCGCCGCGTTATCATACAGTACCAGGTGAGTCCTGTTCTGCGCCCTGTAGGTGAAATAATATGTGCAAAGCTCCTTTGAGAAAAATGCTTTGGGTCGGCAGCGGCGCATAAGCTCCTGAAGCTCCGCCGCGGACAGGGAAACGCCGTCCTGTTTTGCAGGCAAAGTATAATCTGTGCGCATCCTCTCGATATCCAGAGCGATGGCTTTAAACCGCGCCTTGGCCTCGGTGAGCTTTTTGTTCAGGCTCCCGCCGGATATGGCAGTGGAAATCAAAACCCGGGAATGCCCGGGAAAGAAACCGGCGCTTTCCGGCAGATATAGCTTCATTCCGCGCTGCTTTGTAAAGGCGGACAGCGGCTCTGTAAGGCTCTGGCTTATCTTTTTATCGCCGCATATTATTATGCCGCTGTAGCCGCGCCTTGAGCACTCGGCCTCCATTTCGCCGGCGAGCCTTCTGAGGCCGTTTTCGCCGCAGCCTATTTCGCAGACGCCCATTATTCCGCCCCGAAGGGAGGCAGGCGCCTCGGCTCTGTACAGATGACAGTCCTGTCCCGCTCTGTATATCATATGGGCCTTTGTGAAGCCGCAGGCCCCGGCTTTTGAATACCAGCCGGAGGGGACGGCCAGTATGAGATTCATGGACGGCATATGCCTACCTCCTGTATATATTGACCTTTCATAATTATGATCTTGGAGAACTGAATATGCGATTTTTACCAGTGCCTGATTTTTCTTTCAGATGTATTTCGGATATCGGCGTCGCCTTCCTTAGCAGCCAGGGCATCACTCTGCTGCTGCTGGACCTTGATAATACGATGGCGAAATATTCAGAGTCAGAGCCGTCCGAAGCCCTTCTGAACTGGGTCTCGGAGATGAAAAAAGGCGGCATAGGGCTTTTTATAGTTTCAAATAACCGCTCCGGCAGGACGAAAAACTTCGCCGCCGCCCTGGATATAGATTATATAAACCGGGCGAAAAAGCCGTCCGTCAAGGGCCTTCTGGCGGCTATGGAAAAAAGCGGGGCGAAGCCAGGTAATACCGCAATGGTCGGCGATCAGATATACACTGATGTGGCGGCGGGGAAGCGTTGCGGAGTAAAAACCATACTGCTGCACCCTCTGAGCCTTAAAAACCCAATTTTGGCGGCGCGTTATGCTGCGGAATTTCCGTTCCGTGCCGCCGGAAAAAAGAAAGTGTGATAAAATGGAACGATTTAATAAGATACGAGCGGCCCTCGCTTCAAGGGGGCTTGACGCGGCGCTTGTTACAAGCGAGTCAAACAGATTTTACGCTGCGGGCTTTCCGTCCTCTGACGGTATGGCCCTTGTGACCGGAGACGGCGCCTGGTTTTTGACAGATTCCCGCTATATTGAAGCGGCGGAAAACGCCATTAGGGACGCGGCGGTCATACCTGTGGGGAACGGCAGAAGCTATTCGGACATTATAAATCAAATACTTACTGCTCATAAGATAAGGACCGTGGGCTTTGAGGACGAATATATGTCCTACCGGGAATATAAAAAATATTCCGATAAGCTTCAGGGAGAGCTTATACCGGCTCAGGAGCTTTTTAACGGACTCAGGGCCGTAAAGGATGAAACAGAGCTCAAAATAATGCGCGAGGCACAGCGCATAGCTGAAAAATCCTTTAATGATGTGCTTGGAATAATTTCCACGGACATCACAGAGAAGGAATTTGCCGCCGAGCTGCTGTACCGCTTCCTTAAAAACGGGGCGGAGGATAAGGGCTTCGACACTATAGCCGTATCCGGTAAAAAATCAAGTATGCCCCACGGCGTTCCCGGCGATAATAAGATAGAAAAGGGCTTCTTCACGGTGGATTTCGGAGTGAAATATAAGGGATACTGCTCCGACACCACAAGGACGGTGTGCATAGGAAAGCCCACAGACGAAATGCGCGACGTTTACAATACGGTGCTGGAGGCTCAGCTTGCCGGTATCAGCGCCGCTAAGGCCGGGGTCAGCGGAAAGGCAATAGACGGCGCGGCGCGGGACGTTATAGCCTCAAAGGGCTACGGCGATTATTTCAGTCACAGTTTCGGTCACAGCCTTGGCATCGATATACACGAGCCGCCAAACGCCTCGCCCGGCGATGATAAGCCGATACCGGCCGGGGCGGTGATTTCCGCGGAGCCGGGCATATATATCCCCGGCAAATTCGGGGTGCGCATCGAGGATGCGCTGTTTATAAAAGAGGGCGGCAATGAGGACATTACGGCACTTCCGAAAGAACTGCTCATTATTTAGTAAATACTACTTGTCAAAACAGTGAAATTACGTTAAAATAAAATTGTAAATGCAGACTATTCCCATTGGGAGACAGGAGATAGAAAGATTTATGATAACTGCAAGTGATTTCAGAAACGGCGTGACATTTGAGATGGACGGCCAGGTCATGCAGGTAGTGGAATTCCAGCACGTTAAGCCCGGCAAGGGCGCGGCCTTTGTCAGGACAAAGATGAAGAACGTCATCACCGGCGCCGTCACCGAGACTTCTTTCAACCCCACCGCAAAGTTTGAAAACGCCTATGTGGAGCGCAAGGACATGGAGTACAGCTACAACGACGGCGAGCTTTACTATTTCATGGACATGGAAACCTATGACATGACCCCCATCGACAGCAGCATGCTGGGGGATAACTTCAAGTTTGTAAAGGAAAATATGACCTGCACCATCTCGTCTTACAAGGGCAAGGTGTTCGCTGTGGATCCCCCGAACTTTGTAGAGCTTGAGGTATCTGAAACAGATCCGGGCTTCAAGGGCGATACTGCCACCAATGTCACAAAGCCGGCCACGCTGGAGACCGGCGCTGAAATCAAGGTGCCGCTCTTCATAAATCCCGGCGACAAGGTAAAGATTGATACCAGAACAGGCGAGTATCTTGAGAGAGCCAAGGGCTGAAGCTTGATTGCCAAAGGAGGACGCTATATGTCTATATCCGAAAAAGTTTCGTATATCAAAGGGCTTGCTGATGGGATGGAGCTGGACAAGGAGTCCAAGGAAGGTAAGATAATGGGGCTTATCCTTGAGGTCCTTCAGGATATGGCCGCCAGCATTTCAGATATTGAGGACAGCGAGGCTGCTATAGGCGACGAGCTTGACGCCATAGGCGAGGAGCTTGACGCTATCAGCGAGGATCTGGGCGATGTGGAGAATGCGGTTTTCGGCAATTACGACGGTGACAGTGACGGCGACTACCGTTTTGATGATGACGATTACATGTTTTCAGTGAAATGCCCGAAATGCGGCAACGAAATAACCATAGACGAGAATGTACTGGCCTCCGGAAGCATTGAATGTCCGGATTGCGGCGAAAAGCTTGAATTTGATTTAGACGACGAGGACGAAGAACAGTAATAAAAAGGGCCCGTTTTGCAACGGGCCCTTTTTATATTCTGAGCCTTGCGGGGGAGCCGCCGTCGAACTTTTTAAAGGCGCGGCGCATGGTCATTGTGCTGCCGTAGCCGGAGCGGGACGCGGCCTTGCTCACCGAAACGCCGGAGGCGATAAGCTCCTTTGCCTCCGCTATCCGCAGACGGTTTATGTATTCCGGAATGCTCACTCCCACAAAACGCCTGAAGGTTTTGGAAAGATGGGCGGCGGACAGGCTGAAATGCTCCCCGATGGAGGCGATGTTCAGGTTTACGTCCAGGTAGTTGGCGTCGATGAATTTCACCACCTCGTTGAGCCACGCCGGCGCATGGGGCGCCGCGGCCCTGTTTGCCATATAGTCCAGCACGAAATTGAATTTCTTCCGTATTTTAGGCAGACTGCTGTCCAGCTTGAGGCTCTCCGGCATGAGCAGGAGCTCCGTCTTTACATCGGAGCAGGTGCGCATCTTTTCAACGGCCAGGAAGATAAGATACCTGATACCGTAGTAGAAAAGCTTTGTGCTCTCGGGGGACAGGCAGGCTGTCCCAATAGCAAAGTCGAGATACTCGTTGAATGTCTTTTTGGCGTCGGGGTAGTTTGCATTTTCAACGCTTTTTAAAAACCTGGTGGAGTAGTCAAATTCGGCCTCCCGGGCGTGAGCGTAGCGCGTGCGTGGGAAATCGTCGTAGCAGAGGACGGATTTTTCCATACCCATTATTCGGTAGTAATCCCTGAGGGTCAGTACCTCCTGGTAGAGCTTTTTTACGCTGAGGAGTCCAACGCCGGCGCCGCTTATGACCGCCGAAAATTCCAGCCCAAAATTGGAGGAGAGCACATCTGAGGTGCGTGTGCCGGCGCAGCGCAGCTGCTGTATTGCCGGAGCGTGGGAGCTTACGAGACATACGACCTGGGAGTCCGTGCATATCCACCGGTGTGAAATCCCCGCAAGAAGCTCGTCTACAACGTTTTCTATCATGAAGCAGGTAAGGTGCCAATCATCACTGCTCACAGTTGTACTCTCAAAAAAGTGGGAGGTTATCCTGTCAAGATTAAAGGCCATTATGGAAAACGTATTGCCGCCGAAGCTGACACCAAGCGCATTCGCCTCTTTTTCCATGTCATCAGCTGTGGCAAAGCGGCCATTTATGAGCCCCAGGCAGAAAGCGTTTTCGGCGCTGAACAGCGGATCTTTGCAGGGGTTGTCCCGTGATGGTATCATTTTATATCCTCCCTTCGGCTGCTTTATTCTAACAGAATTTAAGACCGTTGTCCACATGAGCATTATCTGTTTTTGAGCCATTTTATCAAATTCTGTTACTTGCGGCCATGAAAAGTGGGACGTAGAATATACTTAGAATAAATCCGTGGGAAACCGGGAAATGAAAGGGGTTATTAAAATGAAGATGAAAAAACTCATAGCCCTGCTGCTTGCGTTGGCGCTGGTGTTTGCCCTCTGCGCCTGCGGCTCCGGCGGCGGAACAGAGGGGGACACGCCCACAGATGCTCCGGAGGGGACAGAGGCCCCAGAGGGGACGGAGGCGCCGTCTGTTGACGAGCCTACGGAGGCTCCCGCCGGGGAGGCGGATGATACGGGCCTTCCTATAACAGAGGAGGAATCAGAAATATCCGTATGGTTTGGGACGAGCAATTTCTTTGATCCCATCGGTATGGAGCTCTCAGAGATCTATTCACTGAAGCTTATTGAGGAGGCGACCAACGTATATCTGGACTTCACTACTGTGGCCGCGGAGTCCTCCGATGTGCAGTTCCCGGTAATGATAGCCGCCGGAGACTGGTGCGACGTTATCTCCGGCGTGTATGATTACTATGTCGGCGGCCTTGACAAGGCGTATGACGACGGCGTTATAATCGATCTTACGGACCTTATAAACGAATATTGCCCGAATCTTGTGGCGCGCATGGAGGAGAATGAGGACATTTATCACGGTATGCTTACCCAGGCCGGGAGAATGGTGTTCTTCCCCAGCATCAACAATACGCCCGACCCCGGGCCTACAAACGGCTATGTGATACGTCAGGACTGGTTGAACGAGCTGAATATGGAAATCCCAACCACATATGACCAGCTCCACGATGTACTGACAGCGTTTAAGTCTGAGTATAACGCCACAATGTTTGTGGCGCCGGATTTCGTAACGGTTGAAAATAACCTCGCAGCGGGCTTTGACATAAACGGCAATGTTGGAACGGATATCGTTCTGAGCCTGGGCCTTATGCAGGTGGACGGCACCGTTGAGAGCGGGCTGCTGACTGATAATTATCTCCAGTTCATAACCCTTATGAACCAGTGGTGGAGCGAGGGCCTTATTGACGATACCTACAACACCTATTTCATGGAATTCCGTCAGGATCATTACGATACCCTCTTAAACGGCGGCAACGGCGTATCTCAGGCGGATTCCGACCTTCTTGTCGATCTTGCCGAAATGTCCGACGACCCGGATTATGAGCTGTCGCCCATGGCTGATGTGGGCCTTACCGAGGGACAGACCCTCCATTACGGCAACCCGCCTTCCATTTTTACGGGCAACGCGGGTAAGACCTGGTATGTGACCACTGAGTGCGAGGACCCGGTGCTTGTGGCCAAATTCTGCAACTATCTCTATTCCGACGAGGCCATGATAATTTGCAACTACGGTACGGAGGGCTATACATATGAGATAGGCGAGGACGGCGGCTATGAGTATACCGACTTTATCACCAACAATGAGGACGGCTACACCTGGACACAAATGCTCTACAGCTACTGCTGCCACAACGCAACCCCGTTCCCGACTGTGAAAATCTCCGATAGGCAGTTCTACGCCCTGGACGATAAGCAGTATGACGCGATCTGCAATGTATGGGCTTCTAACAACGACTACGCCTATAATATCCCCTCCTATGTGACCCTTACGACAGAGGAACAGGAAAAGTATAACGAGCTTACCGGTGATATGTTCACATTTATCTCAGAGAATCATCTGGCCTTCATAATGGGAGCGAAGCCTCTCAGCGAATACGAAAGCTTCAAGGCTCAGCTTATCGATATGGGACTTGAACAGGTCGTAGCCCTCTACCAGTCGGCTTACGACAGAGCCATGGCTGCGTAAAAGAGATACGCATCACCGGATTAAAATCGCGGCGGTCACCGCCGCGATTTTAAAATAAGTACAGCCTGTTTTCAAGGAGGAACCTCAATGGAAAAAATCAAAACCGATGTAGCCGTGCTGGGCGCCGGTCCCGCCGGGCTGGCAGCGACGCTGCGGGCCGCGGAGCTGGGGCTCGACGTATGTATGTTTGAAAAAATAGACCGGTGCGGCGGAGTTTACTGGGGCGGTATCGGGCCTTTCGGCGCGGGAACGCATATCCAGGAGAAATACGGCATGACCGAAGGCACCGTAGAGAACGCCTACAAGTACCTTATGGACTTTACCCACGGCACAATAGACGCCCGCCTGGCGTCTGCGTATATCCATAAAACCGCTTTTGTTGTGAAATGGCTTGAGGACAAGGGCCTTAAGTATTCCGATCCCGCCGTGGGTCCCTTTGCAGATCCCAACGATAAGGAGCACTTCTGCCACACCTATGAGCCGAACCCCGAATTTGAGGGTATAGAGCGGTATATACCGGATATGCTCTTTAAGCGCATCGGCGACCATCCCAACGCCCATGTGTATTTTGAGACGCCGGGCAGAAAGCTTATAAAAAAGGATGGTAAAATAACCGGATTGTATGTGGAAAATAAGAAAGGGGAGACCATAGAGGTCGAAGCCGGAGCAGTGATAATCGGCACCGGCGGCTTTATGGGCAATCCGGAGCTTATCAAAAAGTATACGTCATATGAGAACAACGTGGACCTTTTCTTCTCGCGCCAGAGACCGAATATCTGCGGCGACGGAATGCAGATGGCGTGGGACGTAGGCGCCGGAAGAAGCGAGATGATGATAGACGTATACAAGGGTATGCCTATCTACTGCGGCCCCATGGGCACCAAGGAAAACTGGGTTATCCTAGCCGACCCCAATATGCTTGTAAACCGCAGGGGCGAGCGGTTTATTGATGAAAACTGTGAGCGGTACTATCTGGCCAACGCCATACACCGTCAGCCCGGCGGAACGGCGTTTATGATAACCGCCAGCAATATTACCGATAAGTATAAATCCGGCGAAAAGCCCCTGAACGGGCCTCCGGGATTTGAGCCGCCTCTCAAGGATGTGGACGATATAATTGCCGAGGCTAAGAGCCTTAACTATCCGTATGTCTATGAAGGAGCTTCCATAGAGGAGCTGGCCCGTAACATGGGCGTGAACGCAGAGGTTTTGAAGGCCAGCCTCGAGGAATATAACGACATGTGCGAAAAGGGCGAGGATCCGATATTCTTTAAAAAAGAAAACCTAAATAAGCTCACCGGCCCGAAATTCTATGCGGCACAGTTCTTTGTTGACAGCTTCGGCGCCCTCGGCGGCCTGAAGATAAACTATAAAACCGAGGTGGTCACCGACGATATGGACCCGATACCCGGCCTTTACGGCGCAGGCTCCGAGGCGAACAGCCTCTATGCGGGCACTTATCCCGGGCGCCTCTCCGGCAACACCTCCGGCTTTGCTTACACCTCCGGCGTGATGGCGGCGGAGAGCGCGGCGGAGTATATCAAGAAAAATTAACCGTTTTAAAGACTTTGGCCCCCGATTTTATTCGGGGGCCTTGCTGTTTTCCCCTCAGATTAAAAGCAGGGGATGAGCGCAGGCGGCGGGAAAAATTGCAGATTTCTATAATATATGCAAAATTCGACAAAATTTCCCTTAAAGATGGTGTATTCTTATTTGGGCTTCCTGTTGTGAAGCTCTGTTACAACGTCGTTGAGCCATGACCTTACCTTGCTTAACTCTTCTTCCGTCATGGTTTTCGGATCATAGTGGAAGCAGCATTCATCAGTCACACACACGCTGCTCATGCGCACGAGTATGCCGTCCTTTCTGAAGGAGCCGTCAACGCACATGCTGTCAACTCCGCAGGTGGCCTCGTCGGGCTTCAGAAGCTCTTTAATAATGTCATAGATAAGATAAAAATCCTCCTCGCCGCTGTAGTTGGTGACCGAGGCGAGTATCTGTCCGTTTTTAAGCTCTAATTCATTAAGCAGCATAAGTATTTCCCCCATTTAAAGATTAAGACCGTGGAGCGCGCGAAATATATCTAATTATAGCATACGCAGAAGATATTGCAATGGCTGAAAATTCGGCTTGAGCCGTTTCGACGGATGTCGAATCGTGTCGGTAAAAACCTTGCTGCCATATGTAAAAATAATACAGTTTTCCCTTGAAAATGATAAATTGGTGTGCTAAATTATATATGGCGATGCGGTAAAGGGAAGAATTATAGTATAAAAATCTCGAAGCGTCTGTTATATCAGTCAGCTTTGCAGATATTGATCTGCCAGGCCTGAAAAAATTTGAATTCGGAGGAAAACGACCAAATGGATGGTAAAATCAAAGTATTTATCGGCGACCCAAGCGAAGAATTTGCGTATATGTTCAGCGAAGCCCTGGCGTCTGAAAGCGGCATAGAGCTGACGGGAAAGAGCAAGGACGGCGGCGAGGCTTACGGCAGGATAATTGCCGAGAAGCCCGACGTGGTGATTTTGGATTTTGTAATGCCTACAATGGACGGCTTTGCCGTTTTAAACAAGCTGAACGAGACTATGGGTGCTGACCGCCCCGAGGTAATTATGGTTTCGGGATTTTATAATGAAAAGATAGTGGCGGAGGCCATGGCTCTAGGCGCGTACTATTTTGTCCAGAAGCCCTGCGACATTTCCGGGCTGGTAGTGCGTATAAAGTCCCTCTACGGGAAATCGGCAAAGAAAGTGCAGTCCGGCGCCGGGGACGAGCGGAGCCTTGAGGCGGTGGTCACAGATATAATTCATGAAATTGGCGTCCCCGCCCATATAAAGGGCTATCACTATCTCCGCGAGGCCATTTTGATAGTTGTAAACGATATGGACACCATAAACGCCGTAACAAAGGTCCTGTACCCCGAAGTCGCAAAGAAATTCAACACCACTCCCAGCCGTGTGGAGAGGGCGATACGCCACGCTATAGAAGTGGCGTGGGACAGGGGAGATATTGAGGTGCTCCAGAAGTTTTTCGGCTATACCGTCTCCGGTATAAAGGGGAAGCCCACAAACTCCGAATTTATAGCAATGATAGCCGACAGGCTGTCGCTTCAGAGAAGAGAAAACGCATAATTATAAACCAGAACGGGCGGCGGGGCCTAAAATATCCGCCGCCCGTTTTTTGAGCCAAAATTTTATAAAGCACATCATTTTTATAGTAATTCTTGCCATTGCGGCGTTCATCGGGGTATCATTTAATAATAAAGTGAAAGGAATGAGGCTGTTTGACGTATAATAACCTGTTTTCGCCTATAAGGGTTGGAAAATTTGTGCTGAAAAACCGCATCACAGCGGCCCCTGTGGGCAGGATAGAGCTTCACGACGACGGACGGATCCGGGAGGAATACCTTGAGTGGTTTACCCAGAAGGCAAAGGGCGGCGCGGCTCTGGTAACGGTTGGGGAGAGCTTCGTGGATTTTGAATACGCCCACCGGGAGCCTGCAAACTATTCCATTGATTATGCCGACCGCAACGACCCCTGCATCGTGGGCTACGGCACCCTGGCAAGGGCGATAAAGGATAACGGCGCCGCGGCGCTGGCACAGCTTATACACGCCGGCAGCGGGCGGCTGCCTCAAAAGGGCGAAAAAGACCCTGTAGGCCCCGTGGAATACATCAGGGAGGACGGAGTGCATGTTTACGCCATGGACGAGGCGCTTATGGAAAAGACCGCCGAAAATTTCGCTGTCTGCGCCGATTTTATGAAAGCCGCGGGCTTTGACGGCATACATCTGCATGCGGGGCACGGCTGGCTTTTTTCGCAGTTTCTATCGCCTCTTACAAACACCAGGACCGATAAATACGGCGGCAGCCTTGAAAACAGGGCCAGATTCCCGATTATGATAATAGACCGTGTAAGAGAGCGTGTGGGGCCTGATTTTCTCATTGAAATACGCATAAGCGGCGAGGAAAACGTGCCCGGCGGCATGGAGATTGGGGAGGCTGTGGAATTTTGCAAAATGATAGACGGCAAGGTGGATTTGATACAGATATCCGCCGGGCTGTACCGTGAGCCGATAATTTCACGGCAGTTTTCCTCGGGCTATGAGCACCGGTGCTGCAACGCGGGCCTTGCGGCGGAGGTGAAAAAAGCTGTAAAGACCCCTGTCTCCACCGTGGGCGGCATAAACGACCCGGAGGACGCGGAGAGGCTCATAGCGGAGGGCGCTGCGGACATGGTCGCCCTGGGCCGGCAGATGTTTGCCGACCCCTGGTTTCCCGAAAAGGCCAGGGCCGGAAGGCGCCAGGATATAGATATGTGTATCCGCTGCCTCTGGTGCTTTGGAGGCCCCATGGAGGACCAGATAGCGGAGGATATGAAAAAGGGCCGGGAGCACCGGACTCCCAAAGCGCCGCCCTGCGCGATAAATCCGTTCCGTATTTTTGATGTGAAAAAGCTTGAGGCGCCCCTGCCGGAGAAAAAACGGGTGCTTGTTATTGGCGGCGGGCTTGCCGGGATGGCGGCGGCCTATTACGCGGCGCTCAGAGGCCATCAGGTGTGCCTTGCGGAGAAAAGCGGCAGCCTGGGCGGAAAACTGCGGTACGCTGACGGCACGGTAATGAACGGAGATATAAAAAGGCTTGTTGACTGCTATGTAAAGCGGCTTCAAAACCATGGGGTAAATGTGCTGCCAGGCAGAGCGGCGGACAGGGAGCTTATTCAGGAATTTTCACCCGACGCCGTTATATGCGCTGTCGGCTCCCGTGAAATCATACCGGCGATACCCGGCACAGAGAGGGAAAATGTGTTTACCGCGTCTGAGGTCTGCAATGCCGCCGGCCTTAAAAAGCTGGGAGAGCGGGTGGCGGTTATCGGCGGCGGGGCCACAGGCGCCGAGGCGGCCCTCTATTTCGAGCGGAATGGCAGAGAGGTGACGCTTATAGAGAAAGGAGAGCGCCTTGCCTCCGACGTAAACCCCATGGCGTCACAGCGGCTTCTTAAAGAGCTTGCTGAAAAGGTCTCATGCCGCAGAGAGAGCGAGTGTACAGAAATTGTGCCGTCGGGAGTAATGGTAAAAGCCTGCGGAAAAACAGAGCTGATACCGGCGGATTCCGTGGTGCTGGCGGTGGGGCTCTGCCCGGAGAATACGGAAAAGCTGAGCGCCCTCTGCCCCGGAGTGCCGTTTACAAAGGTGGGCGACTGCGCGGGCCGGGGAAGCATTATGAAATCCATACATCAGGGCGCTGCGGCGGCAATGGCGCTTGAGGGCCAAAAGATTGGGTAATCTGCCGCAGGTCTTAAAATACAAAATTGAAAAGTAAACTATAATTTCGATAATTGTATGCCGCGAAAGCATTATGTTAAAATGTTATCGGCAAGAGCCAAAATAAACGAAAGGAATGCAAACTGAAAAATGAAAAAACTTCTTACCATTCTGCTTTGCCTCGCAATGCTGTTCGCTCTCGCCTGCGGCTGCGGCAATCAGGAAACCGAGCCTACGGATGCGCCCGAAGCTGAAAAGACCGAGGCGCCCGCCGATAAGGACGATTCCCAGCCCACTGAGGCGCCCGCTGAAAATAACGGCGAGGAGCCTGCTTCCGGCGAGAATGTGTACCCCCTTACCGGCGACAATCTTGAGATTACATACTGGTACGAGATGAGTCCCCAGGTGGTGGCGTATCTTGAGGACACAAACGACGACCCCACATGGCAGGAGATAGAGAAGAACACCGGAGTGCATGTTGAGTTCCAGACGGTGTCCGACGGCACCGCCGAGAAGTTCAACATCATGATTTCCAGCGGCGAGGCCTGCGATGTTATGGTCTACGGCGGCAACTACTATCCCGGCGGGCTTGGAAGCGGCGTTGAGGACGGCGTTTTCATGGAGCTTACCGATGTTATTGACCAGTATATGCCCGCCTACAAGGCTATCCGCGAGTCCAGCCCCGACGTTATGGCCCTTACCACCCTTACCGACGGCAAGAGCATCGGCGGCATCTATTCCATGTACCATGAGCCTATGGCGGCCGGTACAGGACCTATAGTCCGTAAGGACTGGCTGGATAAGCTGGGCATAGACCCCACCTCCATACAGACCTATGACGACTACCACAATATGCTGACAGCTTTCAAAACCGAGATGGGAGCAACCAGCGCCGTGTACATGCCGGCCGTGGGCTGCCCCATGGGCAACTACCTCTCCGCCGGTTACGGCATAGCCGCTTATTCCGATATGGGAGGCAACACCGTTCCTTTCTATCAGGTAAACGGCGAGGTGCAGTACGGCTATACCCAGGCTGTGTATAAGGATTATCTGACCATGATAAACCAGTGGTACACCGAGGGCCTCTTCAACAGCGATTTTGTCAACAATACAAATGCCCTCCAAATTTCTCCCGAGGACGTTACCGACGGCTCCACAGGCCTTTGGTGGCATATGA
Organism: uncultured Oscillospiraceae bacterium; assembly: GCA_964495095.1. GTDB lineage: Bacteria > Bacillota > Clostridia > Oscillospirales > Oscillospiraceae > CAZBUH01. The sequence goes on from CAZBUH010000033.1 coordinate 14,393, forward strand.
GCCAGATCATGGAGGAGCATCAGAGCCAGGCCGTGCAGGAGGACTTTGAGAGCTGCGCCATAGCCGACGCCGTTATGGAGGTCGGGGATAAGACCCACCTCAGCAGCTATTCCACCTCCATTGTTTCCAATATCCATCTCTGCTTCAGCGCCGACTGCGATAATATCGAAGTGGCTGCAAAATGGGTGGATTACTTCTTCACCGAAGAGGGCTCCATAGTCGCAAGCTACGGCGTGGAGGGCCTTACCTTCGATTATGATGAAAACGGGGAGCCCCACTTTACTGATCTTATAATCAATAACCCCGACCACGGCATGATAGTGGCCAGCAATATCTACGCTATACAGAATGCTGTTATGTACGAGTATGAGACCCGTTTCTATGACGGCTATTCCGAGTCCGCCAAGGAAGCAGGGAATATTTGGATGTCCACTCTGGATACCGACGACATGTACACTATTCCTGAGGCCGTGCAGATTACCGGCGAGGACGCTACCACTTATTCCAATGTCTATGCCGACATAAACACTTACGCGCTTGAGAATATTCCCAAGTTCATCATGGGTGAGCGCAGCCTGGATGAGTTTGACGACTTCGTAGCCCAAATTGAAGATTTGGGCATCGAGACCTGCGTACAGCTCTGGCAAAAGGCCTACGACGCATACAAGGCATAAAAAAGGTTATCCGTATAGAAAATCGCCGCTGCTTTATGCAGCGGCGATTTATGACCTATGAATTCCGGATTTCCTGGGGCGATACGCCTTTCAAGCGCTTAAAGGCCCGGCTCATGCGAAGAGGGTTGTCATAACCCACGGCCCGGGCCACGTCCTTTATGTGCATACCGCTTTTAATAAGGGCTTCAGCCTTTTCTACACGCAGCATGTGTATGTAGTCCAGGACGCCGGAGCCGGTATACTGCCTGAATATCCTGGCTGAGTACGCCGCGTTCAGGCCAAGAGCCTGTGATATGGAGGCTATGTTCAAATCGGGGTCGCTGAGGTTTGCGGATATGTAGTTCTTCATTGCGTCCAGCCATGAGGGGGCTGACTTTAGCTTTGACGGATTCGTGTACTCCTCGTAGCATTGGCAGATATATTCGCTCTCTTTGAGCAGCGCCTTGATTGATTTGAGGTTGTACAGGATGTCCGGCATGGGGTCAAAATCGCAGGGAAACTCGTTTTTTGTCTTAAGCCGCATGTTGTCTATCATAAAGGTTATATCGCCTCTGAAGGCGTTGAAGTTTATGATAGTGCGCTGTATTGTATCGGTTTCCCCGTTAAGCGAGAGATCCGCTATTTCACGCAGCGTCTGGAGGGCGTCGCTGAAGCTGCCTACCTGCACCTGATTTCTGAATCTCAGCTCCAGTTCGTTTGAACGCTGGATATGCTCAGAGATTGAGAGGGAAAACTCGTGGGTCACATCGCCATAGCAGGTGACCCGGCGTTTTATATCCAGTATTGACAGATATTCATCCAGCTCCCTGGCGGCGCTGTATGAATAGCGTATGCCGTCGATCCCGCCGAGAAACTGCCCGATAACGGCGTACAGCCGTATTCCGCAGGCCCTTTCACAGTCCAGGATAAGCGTGTCGGCAAATTCCGAAACGGACCGGTCAAGGCTCTCGTCGTCCTGAAATTCGTCCTCGTCTACGGCGATGATAATGGGGATGGTGTCGCCGATGGCGCCGGAGGTGACCTTATAATGAAATTTCTCCGAAATATCCCGGAGGATGTTTTCCACAATAAGCCGTATCTCCTTAAAGCTGGTGGCCAAATCGTCCGGGCCGGAGGCCACCGACTGATTGTGGAGTTCGATGGGGCGGAGCAGCATAACGCTGAAATAGCTGCCGGCAATGTTCAGCCCGTGGCGGGCGCATTCATCGGCAAATTCCCTGCGGGTCATGGTGCCGCAAAGCAGGGTGGTCACGAATATGTCTTTTTCCGCCTCCCCGAGAGTCCAGAGAGCAATTCTGTGGTCGGACTGCAATTCGTCGTATTTTTGCCTGAGCTCTGCTAAAGCGTCATCCATAGCGCACACCCCTTTGGATGAATTATAAACATTTTGACAGTAAGCGTCAAATAAAAATATTAAACCGGGTGCTTATATGGTATAATAACCGCAGAGCGGCTATTATACATTTTCATGGCGCAATTCGCTCCCGCCCCCTTGGGCGGAACCGCGAATGATGCCAATATACCACAAAACGCTGCGCGTTTGCGGTATAATATCCGCAAAGCGGATATCACATGGAAATATCAGGAGGAGCTTTATGAAAAATTATAAGTGCGACATTGCCATCGTAGGCAGCGGCCCTGCGGGCATGGCGGCGGCCGTTGAGGCGGCGGCTACGGGACTTGACGTCATTGTTTTTGAAAAATGCGGCCGTACCGGCGGCGAGCGCGAGGGAGGCATAGGCCCCATGGCAGTGGGCAGCTTCCTTCAGGAACAGGACAATGTGGAATTCACAAAGGCGGACGGATTTGAGTTTATGATGACCCACGGCAGATGGAAAACCAACGCCCGGCTCGTGTCGGAGTACATAAACCAGTCCTCGGACACCATTGACTGGCTTGCCGCCATGGGGCTTAAATTCACCAACACTGCCTCCTATTATAAGGGAGGGGCCAGGGTGCTTCACAACTTTGATTTCCGCTCCGGCGTTAAAATTACCGACGTTCTTCGGCAGAAGGGCGACGAGGAAAAGGTGCGGTATATCCTGAATTGTCCGGCCGCCAGCATCATAATGAAGGATGGAAAGGCCGCGGGAGTGAGCGGTACCGACGGGAACGGGGAGGAGTTCACGGCGGAAGCGAAGGCCGTGATTGTCTGCACCGGCGGTTTTGCCGGCGACCCGGAGCTTGTGTACGCCCAGGGCTATACAAAGGACGTGGATATTTTCTATACATTTGAAATGAAGGAGCTGTGCGGCGACGGCCTGCGTATGCTCTGGAATGCTGGAGCCGCCAAAGGGAATATGATGATGGATACATATATAGGGCTCACAAAGGGCTACGGAGGGCCTATGGGCACCGCTCCCAGACTTGCGGCTCTGCGGCAGTTCCACAACATTTTTGTGGACCAGAAGGGCCACCGGTTTATGCGTGAGGATTTGCTGAGAAACCCGGCATACGCCGGAAATGCCGTTCACGCCCAGTATAAGGGCTGCGCCATCGCAATACTTGACCAGGGGCTTTATGAGGACTTCCTTGTGCAGGACGCACAGGAGGCAAAGCGCCGTCCGCCTATGCCGGCCCCGAAGCCCGGCCAGAAAATGGAACCCTTTGAGCGCTTTACCGGCACTATGGAGGAGATAATGCAGGAGGCAATCGACAGCGGCGTAAAGGATTTCTTTATTGCCGACTCCCTGGAGGATTTTGCTCGTCAGGCAGGGCTGCCGATAGAGGAGCTTCGTGAGACAATAGATGAATACAACGCCATGTGCGACGCCAAGGAGGACAATATCTTCCACAAGGACAGGCAGTTCTTAAAGAAGATTACAGGCCCCAGATATTACGGCGCCAGATTTTTCTGCGACACCTACGGCGGCCTTGGAGGGGTGAATATCGACTACAGGGCCAGGGTGCTCAATGACGACAAGGACCCGATACCCGGCCTGTACGCCGCCGGAAATGACGCAAACACGATATTCGGCGACACATATCCTTTTTATATGGCGGGCAATACCTCGTCCTTTGCCCTGAATACAGGGCGCATGGCGGGAAAAGACGCCGTAAAATATGTGACCCGGTTAAAAGCCGAAAAATAAGGGCGGAGTAAAATGAGCGCGAAAGCAAAATGCTTTCGCGCTT
>CAZBUH010000034.1:0-17898 GCA_964495095.1 uncultured Oscillospiraceae bacterium
GTTGAGCGCATGCTTTCTGAACGCCTCAACAGCGTCCATGTTGCACATTTCCTTCAGGTCCTCATAATCCCAGACCTGTATTTTCTGTATTTCGTGGGAGGTGCGGAAGCCGTCGAAGAAGTTTATAAACGGCACTCTCCCCTCAATGGCCGCCAGATGGGCCACAGCGGAGAGATCCATGACCTCCTGTGGGTTTGTCTCCGCCAGCATTGCAAAGCCGGTCTGGCGGCAGGCGTATACGTCAGAGTGGTCTCCGAAAATGTTCAGGGCGTGGGAGGCCACGGTTCTTGCGGATACGTGGAACACCGCCGGGAGCAACTCGCCGGCTATTTTATACATATTGGGTATCATAAGAAGCAGGCCCTGGGAGGCGGTGTATGTAGTGGTCAGGGCGCCGGCGGCAAGAGCGCCGTGGACGGTGCCTGAGGCGCCGGCCTCGGACTGCATCTCCATCACCTTAACAGTGGTTCCGAAGATGTTTTTTCTGCCGTTTGCCGCCCACTGGTCAACGTAGTCCGCCATAGGGCTGGAGGGCGTTATGGGGTATATGCCCGCCACTTCCGTAAATGCGTAGGATACATGGGCGGCGGCATTATTGCCGTCCATTGTCTTTAGTTTTCTCGCCATGTATTTCATTCCTTTCAAATATTATTGCAAGCGCCGAAAGGCGCATAAATTCATTCATGACAAAGTATATCACAACGACGGTTTTCTGTAAACATCTGCAAACTTGTAATTAGTGCCGAAAATTCCATAGGATTTTGCCCCAAAAGCCGCCAAAATTAACCTTCAAAAGCATCGGGGCCGCTAAATGGGCAGCCCGGTGAGATACCGCCTCACCATGTCGAAGGCGTTGTGCACCGCCGCAGTGCGGCAGCGCTGGCGGTCGGAGCCCAAATTGAGCGAGCGGAAAAACGTCATATCCCCGTCCACGGCCATGGCCACGAAAACGGTGCCCACCTCGCGGCCCGTCTCATCGGATGCGGGGCCGGCAATGCCTGTGATGCCTATGCCGATATCGGCCCCAAGCTCCCGCCTTATGCCCTTTGCCATCTGTACGGCCACCTCCCGGGACACGGGGCCCTTCTCCCTGATAAGCTCCGGATCCACACTCAGGAGCTTCGCTTTTGCAGCATTGCAGTATGTCACGGCCCCGCCGAGAAACACCTCCGAGGCCCCGGGTATGTCCGTGATGCGCTTTGCCAGAAGCCCGCCTGTGCAGGATTCCGCCGCCGCCAGCGTTTTGCCCTCCTCCTTTAAAAGGTGCAGAACCGTGTCCTCAAGGCTCTCGGCGTCGATGGCGTAGATTACGTCTCCCAGGATGCCGGTCACCTTTTCAATTACCGGCTCCATCATTTTTTCCGCTTCCTCCACTGTCTGAGCCTTGGCGGTGACTCTCAGCATCACCTCCGCCTCCTTGGCGTAGGGGGCCAGGGTGGGGTTTTCAAGCTCCATCATCATGTCGTGGAGCTTATCCTCCACGGCGCTCTCGCCCATGCCGAATATCCGTATATTGTGGGAGACTATCTCGCCGTCGGAGAGCTTTTTGAGATACGGCATTGCCGAAAGCCGGAACATCGTGCCGCACTCCCTGGGCGGGCCGGGCAGCATAACGACAAATTTTCCCCGGGCCTCAAAGCCGCAGCCCGGTGCCGTGCCGCAGGTGTTGTAAAAGGGCGTGCAGCCCTCGGGCAGATACGCCTGCCGCTTATTGTTCTCCGTCATGTTGCAGGTGTGGAGCCTGTCCATGAAGTATTTCTCCATCTCGTCCATGGCCCGCTGGTCGAACTTAAGCTCTTTCCCAAAGCACTGGGCCAGGGTCTGCTTTGTAAGGTCGTCGCACGTGGGGCCAAGGCCGCCTGTGGTGATTATAATATCCGCCCGGCCCTTTGCCGTCTCCACCGCCTGCCGGAGCCGCTCCGGGTTATCGCCTACGGCGGTGTGGTAGTAAACGTTTATGCCTATCTCCGACAGCATACGCGATATGTCCTGGGCGTCGGTGTTTGCGATGTTTCCCAAAAGTATTTCGGTGCCCACTGCAATAAGCTCCGCTGTGTAGCTCATAATTTTACCTCTATCCTCTCAATATTCATGACAGCCTCCATAACAAGCCCGTCGATATCCATGGCGGCCTCCGCCTCCTCAACCTCCCGGAGTTTCGGCTTCGTCCTGGGGTGCCGCGGGGTGAACACGGTGCAGCAGTCCTCATAGGGCAGTATGGAGGTTTCAAAAGTGCCTATTTTATTTGCCGTACTTATTATCTCCGTCTTGTCCATGGCTATTACAGGCCGCAGCACCGGCGTGGAGATGCACGCCTCGGTGACGCCCATGGCCTCCATTGTCTGGCTCGCCACCTGCCCCAAACTCTCCCCGGTGACGATGGCCTTGCAGCCGTTATCCAGGGCTATCTTCTCAGCTATGCGCATCATAAAGCGGCGCATTATTATTGTGAAAAATTCCTCCGGGCATTTGTCCCTTATCTCCTCCTGTATTCTGGTAAAGGGCACCACCTCCAGCGTCATCCGTCCGCAGTAGGAGGTGAGGATGGACGCCAGCTCCACCACCTTCTGCTTTGCCTGTTCCGAGGTGTAGGGGAAGGAGAAGAAATGCACCGGTATCACCTGGACTCCCCGCTTTGCTATCATATATGTGGAAACCGGGCTGTCTATTCCTCCGGAGAGCAGGGACACGGCCCTGCCGTTTGCGCCCACGGGCATTCCTCCCGCTCCGGGTATCGGCGCGGAGTGGACATATGCGGCAAAATCCCGCACCTCCACATGCACCGTAAGCTCCGGGTTGTGTACATCCACGGCGCAGTCGGGAAATTCCTCCGACAAAAGCCCGCCCACATACCGGGATATCTCTATGGACGTCATGGGGAAGGTCTTATCAGAGCGCTTTGACTCCACCTTAAAGCTCCCGGCCCTGCGCAGGTCGTCTCCGAGATAATCCCTCGCCATGCGGAAAATGGCGTCCTTATCCTTTTCGCAGGCCATTGCCCGTGAAACGGACACCACGCCGAAAACGCGGGTCATGGCGTCCAGAGCGCCGTCCATATCGCAGCCTTCGTCCCTGGGCTCCGCATATATGGTGGACTGGACGGCGTAAATTTTAAATTCCCCGAAAGGCTTTATCCTGCGCTTTATGTTGCCTATGAGCTTCGTCTCAAACGCCTTCCTGTTGAGGCCCTTCAGGACTATCTCGCCCTGCTTTAATAAAATCATATCTCTCATTTTTCAATTCCCCTGATGAAAATCATATGTCCTGTACTGTATGGCCTCCGCCAGATGCTGCACCAGGATATTTTCTTCCCCGTCCAGATCCGCTATGGTCCTGGCCACACGGAGTATCCTGTCGTAGCTTCTGGCCGTAAGGCCCATGGTCTCAAAGGCCCCCCGCATAAGCTCCTCGCACTGGGGGCTTAAGCTGCAGAAGGTTTTCATATCCTTTGGCTCTATGTATGCGTTGCACTGCACCGCCGTACCGCCGAAGCGCCCGGCCTGGAGCTTTCTGGCCCTGTCCACGCGCTTTTTTATCTCCGAGGAGCGCTCCGCCGGGGCGTTTTGCCTCAGCTCGTCGAATTCCAGCGCCGCCACTTCCACATACATGTCTATTCTGTCCAGAAGTGGGCCGGAAATTTTACTGTGGTACTTTTTTATTGAAAGCTCGGAGCACCGGCACCTGCCCGAGGGATGGCCGTACCAGCCGCACTTGCAGGGGTTCATGGCGCATACAAGCATAAACCGGCTGGGATAGGTGACGGAGCCCGAGGCCCTGGACACCGTAACCACCCTGTCCTCAAGGGGCTGGCGCAGCACCTCAAGCACGTCCTTGTGAAATTCCGGCAACTCGTCCAAAAACAGTACGCCGTTATTTGCCAGAGATATCTCCCCCGGCCTCAGATTTCCGGCGCTGCCCCCTGTCATGGCCGCGGCGGAGAGGGTGTGATGGGGGCTTCTGAAGGGGCGGACGTTTATTATGGGGTTATCCTTCCCCGTAAGGCCCATTATGGAGTGTATCGCCGTGGTCTCCAGCATTTCCTCCCGGCTCATGTCCGGCAGTATGCCGGGAAGCCGCTTTGCAAGCATACTTTTCCCCGAGCCGGGAGGTCCTACGAGAAGTATGTTGTGCCCGCCGGCGGCGGCTATCTCCAAAGCCCGCTTTACGTTCTCCTGGCCCTTTACGTCGGCAAAATCGGGAGCCTCCGTCCCGGAGGGGCGTATCTCCACAGGCTCCATGGGGGCTATGGGAGCCTCCCCTGTGAGATGGGCCAGCAGCTCATTTATGTCCTTTACCGGATACACCGCAAGGCCCTGGGCAAAGCTCGCCTCCCGTGCGTTATCCGCCGGCACGAAAAGCTCTTTTATCCCCGCCTCCGCCGCAGCCATCGCCATTGGCAGCGCGCCGTTTACCGGCCGCAGCGTGCCGGAAAGGGACAGCTCGCCTATAAACGCCGCGCTCTCCGGCAGCGGCTTTATCACGCAGGAGGCCGCCAATATGCTGAGCATCACCGGCAGATCGTAGAGGGTGCCGCCCTTTTTCGTGTCCGCCGGGGCCAGATTCACGGTTATCCTGCTGACGGGGAATTTTATGCCGCAGTTTTTCACGGCGGCCCGGACCCGCTCCCGTGCCTCCTTTACAGCCGTGTCCGGCAGGCCCACGATATCAAAGGCCGGCAGACCCTGACTGAGAAAGCACTCCACCGACACCTGATACCCGCTTATCCCCGATATGCCCATGGAACGAACACTGTATACCAAACCTGTCACCGCTTTCCGTAGCATTTTGGTCCTGTAATTTCGTAATATAAAATTATACCATTTAACATACACCGTTTGCAAGTGCGGAGTGTTCCGCCCCGGCGCAGGGCAAAAAACGGCTGAGGACGCCGGGATAAAGCAGCAGCGCTTTAAGCCGTCCCTCAGCCGCCATAAGCGGTTTATATTCCTATTTCCCTCTCAGCATCCCGACAGCCCGCTTAAGGCTGGGGGGATTGCCCTTATACATCGCCAGGACAGAGTACAGCCTTCCGGCCAGCATCATCACCAGAACGGCGGAGACCGCCGCCACGGCCAGTATGCCGACTCCCATCAGCGGAGAAATATTCCCCAGCAGCACCTGGCTGGGAGCTGTCAGTATCGACGTAAACGGTACCCAGTTGAGCCACATGGGAGGCCGGGAGCCGTCCATCATGCCGCCTGCAAACAGGGCGCAGAAGAAGCTTATAAGAAGCACCATCGTAAAAAGCATATTGGTGGAGGCCAGATCCTCCTGCTTTCCCGCCAGCGAGCCGCCGAAGGATGCCAGCGCACAGTACAGGAGAAAGCCCGACAGCGTTATAAGCAGGGAAACCGCTATGCCTCCCGGGGTGAACATGCCCGAAAGCAGGAACTGCTTCAGTATATCGAGCACACCGGACAGGGATATGGACGGGGCGGGGTCTATGAGCTGCACCGCCCCAAGCCCCGCTGCAAATCCCAGCAAAAGGGCCAGTATCCATGCGAAAAACTGTATCACCGCCGCAAGGGCAATCGCCAGCACCTTGCCCAGCACCATCGCCCCGGGCTTTACCGCCATGAGGAAAAGGTCCATGAGCTTCGAGCTTTTTTCCATGACAACGCAGTTTGCCACGCCCTGCCCGTAAAATATCACCATGAAATACAGGAACATGATGTTCAGATACGGCAGCGCCATGGAGAGCACCATCTTGACCATATCATCGGAGCCTTCCTCGCCGTCTGCGGCGCCGGCGGGCTCCACCACCGTTTCCACCGGGGCCGCCGCCTCAGCAAGCTGCTCCTGTGTCAGGCCGGATTTTACGGCAAGTATGTACGGGAAAGCGTTGGAAATAAAGCTCTCGTACCCCTCGGCGTCCTCCATTTGGAGGGTCGAGCTGTCCGGCAGCAGCACGTGGGCGCCGTAGCTTCCGCCGTCCTTATCAATTATCAGCACAAGGCTGCCGTCCTCCCTTTCCGCCGCCTCAATAGCGGACTCGGCGTCGGGCCGGCTCTCATATACGATATCCGCAAAACCGGGGACGCCCAGGGAATTTAAAAAGCCCAGGTCGGCCTCCCGGCCGCCGCTCACGTCGGCGTAAAACACTTTGCCTGCGGCTGTGGCGGCAGGCGCTCCGACGCCGCCATTGCTGCCGCCGAAAAGCTGGGCGCAGACGATTATAATGAGAGGCGCCAGGAAAAGGATAAGCCCAACCAGTATCGTGGAAAGCTTGTAGCCTTTGGTTTTCACATGCTGTGAAAATGTGAAGGAGAATACCTTTCCGAAGCCTTTAAGCATTTTTTCCCGCCTCCTTTGCCATTTTAAATATGCCCGAGAGCTTTACGCGGGAGCCATTGTACATTATAAGCCCCGAATACACCCTTGAGCACAGCAGCGCCAGCGCCGCCGCGACCCCCGCCTGTATCACCCAGGACAGCAACAGCATCCACAGGCTGATATTCCCGCAGACGTACTGCACCGGGGCGCAGAACACAGCCACTATCGGGCAGAAGCTCACGAAAACCGTCAGCCAGCCTCCGGAAAATCCGGCGGCGGCGCAGGACACTATATAGCCCGCCATAACCGGCAGCATAGTTGTGAGGTTTGCCGACTCCATATCCTCCATAACGGAGCAGGACGCGCCCGATATGCCGGAGATTATGGCGAAGGTGAGGCAGGCCACTACAAGCCACATAAGCGCTATAATCACAGTGCCGAAGCCGATGTTCAGCATTTCCGAATTTATGCCCAGGGCGCTTATGGCGCTGCTTATCACGGATATGTCCATGAAAACCGAGCTTACGGCGGCCGACAGCCCGAAAGCGGCCAGCATAAGGATAAGGAAACCGAAAATATACGTCATAACCGCCAGTATTTTGCCGGAAATCAGCGCCAGCGGCTTCACGCTCACCATCAGAAGCTCCACAAGCTTTGAGGCTTTTTCCTCCACAACGGAGCGGATGATATACGACGCCGAGAATATGCTCACTATCATGACTATTATTGCGTAGATATACTCCACAGCAAACCGTGCGTCAAAGCCCACGTCGTAATAGTCCTCCACCGTACCCGACGAAGTGTCAAAGCCGGAGCCCAGCACCTCCATACTGCCGGAATCTATGCCGGCGGCGTTGTATCTCGCCCTGTTTAATATCTCAGTACACAGGGCGGCAAAGCTGCCGGCATCGCTCTCGCCCACGTCGCAGTCCTCGGGCCGGAGAAGCTCCAGGCTGTAGCCTGCGCCGTCTTTTGAGAGCTTTACAAGCACCTCGGTCCCGGCAAGGCACGATACGTACTCATCCTCGGGAAAATCCGGGCTGGAAAACTCCACTCCGGAGTATTTGGCGTTTATCTCCTGAGCCTGGGAGAAATCCAGCTCAAGGCCCGTATCGTTTAATATATAGGCTGTTGTAATATCTGAGGAGCCGGAAAAGATCTCGGCGTTCATTGCGACAGAGGCCACAGGCACGCTCAGCAGGGCGATTATAAGCATAATTACGGCACTCACGATATTGGCCTTGTTTTTAATCTGCTGGCGGAGGGTGAATGAATAGACTTCTTTTAAGCCCTCAAAGCTCTTTTTACTCAGCCTCATGGCCCTCACCTGCTTTTTCAACGAAAATCTCGTGGAGCGACGGCTCCCGGAGATCAAAGGTAATGACGGTAGCTTCGTCCCGGGCCAGCGACCGGAGAAGCCTGTTTGCCTGGTCCTCTCCCGTCACCTTTATCTGGTACTCGCACTCCTTTTCGCTTATGAGCCGCGCCCCGGAGCGGGCTATGTAGTCCGATATATCCGATTCGGTCTTAAGGGACAGGTTTACCCTGCCGTAGCTCTTTTTTATCTCGTTTAAATTGCCCTGGAGCACCGCCCGGGATTTATCCAGTATGGTAATATCGGTGCAGAATTCCTCCACCGCCGCCATCTGGTGGCTGGACATTATAAGGTATTTCCCCTTTTTTATCTCGTCCCGGATTATCCCCTTAAACAGGTCCGTGTTCACCGGGTCCAGGCCGGAGAAGGGCTCATCCAGGATTATAAGCTCCGGGTCGGCTATAAGGGCTGTCATAAACTGTATCTTCTGCTGATTGCCCTTTGAGAGCTGATCTGCAAGCTTCGGCTTGCTGCGCTTTTTCCCGGCAGTCCTCAGACCGCCGGCCCGGCCGATGGGCGCCGCGGCAGCGGCCTGCTCGTCAGGGTACAGGTATTCCCGAAGCTCCAGCCTCGTGGCCCAGCGGTCTATACGCTTTTTCGCCTCCTGCTTCGGCACGCCCCGGAGCCCGGCGAAGTATACAAGCTGGTCCATAAGGGCATATTTGGGGTAAAGCCCCCGCTCCTCGGCAAGATAGCCCACGCTGCACGCGGCGGTGTCCAGGGGAGCGCCGTTCCACAGCACCTCTCCCCCGTCCCGGGCCAGCATATTCAGCATCATGCGGATGGATGTGGTCTTTCCGGCGCCGTTTGTGCCCAAAAGGGCGTAGACGCCTGGCTTTTCCATGGAAAAGCTCAAATCCTCCACAACGGTCTTATCACCGTATTTTTTATGCAGATGAGAAACTGTAAGTCCCGTAAAAATCACTCCTCGTATATCTCTCTCAGCAGCTTTATTTCCGCGGCGTAACCCGGCAGCTCGTTTGGCGTCTCAAGATAGAAGGGCAGGCCCCTCAGCGCCGGGTGGTTTATTACCCTGCGGAATGTTTCGAGGCCGAGAAAACCGTTTCCTATAGTCTCATGCCGGTCCTTGCGGCTGGCAGGCGGGTTTTTGCTGTCGTTTAAGTGTATGGCCTTCAGCCGTTTAAGGCCGACAACCCTGTCAAACTCCTCCAAAACGCCGTCCAGATCGTTTATAATGTCGTAGCCGCCGTCGGACACATGGCAGGTATCGAGGCAGACGCCCAGCTTATCGGAAAGCTCCGTCCTGTCGATTATCTCCCGAAGCTCCTCAAATTTTCCGCCCACCTCGGAGCCCTTTCCGGCCATTGTTTCCAGCAGCACAGTGGTGCGCTGCTCCGGGAACAGGACCCGGTTTAAGGTCTCCGCTATAAGCTCTATGCCCCGCTCCGTCCCCTGCTTTACATGGCTGCCCGGATGGAAATTATACATGTTTCCGGGTATATACTCCATACGCCGGAGGTCGTCGGCCATTGTCTCCCGGCAGAAAACCAGGATCTTCGGGTCTGCGGCGCAGGCGTTCAGTGTGTAAGGGGCATGGGCCAGAAAATCTGTTATCCCGTGCTCCCGGGAAAATTCAAGGAAGCGCTCCACATCCTTCGGGTCTATGGCCTTGGCGGCGCCGCCCCGTGGATTTCGGGTAAAAAACTGAAAAACATTCGCCCCAATGCTGTCCGCCGTTTCCGCCATGGCAAGGAAACCCTTGGAGGCCGAAAGGTGGCATCCTATTTTGAGCATATTTTCTCTCCTCCTTTGGTAAACTTGATTTACCTATATAGTAAACTTAATGCATTTATTTGTCAATACCTTTTTAAAGTTTTAACGCCGCACTTTTAGTATTATAGTCGCTGCGACTATAATACCACGATAAAAATATATTGTACATCCATACTTTGGGTGATAAAATATTTACGGAGGCGGTATAATGCGAGACATAGCATGTGAAAAAATTTCAGAGACCATAGAGGGCCTGTGCATAAAGGCGGCCACGGTGCTCACTCCCGACATGGCCATACTTCTGGAGTGCGCCGCCGAGTCGGAGGTGTCTCCGGCGGGGATAAGCGCCCTTCAGGACATAGTTGACAACTTTAAATACGCCGCCGAAAAGGGTGTGCCCATATGCCAGGACACCGGCATGGCCGTCGTATTCGCTGATGTGGGCCAGGAGGTACACATAACAGGCGGCAGCTTTGAGGACGCGGTAAACGAGGGCGTCCGCCGGGGGTATGTAAACGGCTTTCTGAGAAAATCCGTGGTAAAGGACCCCCTGCGCCGTGAAAACACCAACGACAACACCCCGGCCATACTCCACACCCGCATCGTCCCCGGCGATAAAATAACAATAACCGTGGCCCCAAAGGGCTTCGGCAGTGAAAATATGAGCGCCATGAAGCTGTTTCTCCCCTCCTGCAGCCAGGAGGATATAGAGGATTTTATAACCGGCTGCGTGTCCAGGGCAGGCTCCAACCCTTGCCCGCCGGTAGTGCTTGGCGTGGGTCTGGGCGGCACTATAGAAAAAGCGGCCCTCCTGGCAAAGCGCGCCCTTATCCGGCCTGTGGATCAGCGTAACGGCGACCCCTACTACGCGGAGATGGAGCGGCGCACGCTGGACAAAATAAACGCTCTCGGCATAGGCCCCCAGGGCTTCGGCGGAATAAAGACCGCCATAGCTGTAAATATCGAGGTTTTTCCCACCCATATCGCCGGCCTCCCATGCGTGGTAAATATGAGCTGCCACGCCACGCGCCACGCATCGGCGGAAATCTGAACAGGTTTAAAAGTTCCGGGGTATATCGTGCCCCGGAATTTTTGACTTTATTTCTGGAAATGAATTTTCTTTCGCAAAATCCTTTATTATTCACTCACTATATGCTATAATTATGGCAGTTTAAGGGTATATATGCGGGAATTTTGATATTTTCTTGCAATTTTCTGCATCCCGTCATGCGAAAAACCGTATACCCGTGATTAAGGGAGTGTGCTCATATGAAAAAAATTGCAATTATCATCAAGGCGGAGAAGCTCGAGGCCGTAAAGCTGGTACTCTCCGAAAACAAAGTCTCCGGCGTCATGGTCTCCAACATAATGGGCTATGGCAACCAGAAGGGGCACACCAGCCTCTACCGCGGCACGGAGTACACCGTCAATTTCCTGCCGAAAATAAAGGTGGAGACCGTTGTGAGCGACGACAAGGTGGATAGGCTTCTCACGGCCATTCAGGAGGCAGTGTCCACCGGCAATATAGGCGACGGAAAAATATTTGTCTACAATGTGGAAGAGGCCATCAGGATCCGCACCGGCGAGCGGGGCGAATCGGCGGTATGACCGGCGGTAGAAAAACGGATCGATTTTACCGCCTCCGGGCGGCAAAATCCCGCTGATAATTTCAGGACCCGGCACGGCATTCGTGCCGGGTCGTTTTTTTACGGCAAAAATTTATCCGTCATATTACATAAATACACTTGGCTGGCAGGACAATTTCATATATAATAGTAAAAAGCGCCTCTTTTATCAGCAGAGGGCGGAAAACAAAGGAGATTATTGCATTATGAAAAATTTAAGCTGCGATATCGTAGTCATCGGCGGAGGCGGCAGCGGCCTTATCGCCGGATGCAGGGCGTCCTGCCTTGGAAAAAGCGTAATAGTCCTTGAGAAAACGAAGTCCTTGGGCGGCGGCATGAACGGCGCCTCCACCATGCGTACCTTCGGCAGCAGATGGCAAAAGGAGCGGAATTTACCCGACACCACGGCCCTCTACATGAGAAACCGCATGGACGAGACTTACTGGCGTCTGGACAGGGCCTTTGCGAAAAATATCATCCTTGGCACAGGCCGGTTTTTCGACTGGTTCTGCGATATCGCCCCGAAGGAGACGGTGGATAAGTTCACACCCGGCAGATACGTATTCGACGGGGAGGACGGCCCGATTGGTCCCCAGTGCGGCGGTCCGGGCAAGGGCAAGGGCTCCGGAAGGATATTTGTCGAGACCGCTTCCGAAAAGCTCCTTGCAAACGGCGGCAGCATAATGACTGAGATGATTACCGACGGGATAATCACCGAAAACGGCCGCGTCCGGGGCGTAAAGGCCCACTCCGGCGACGAAAGCTATGAGATTGCCTGCTCCGCCGTCATACTGGCCAGCGGCTCCTGGATAAGAAACCCCGACATCGTAAAGCGCGTGTACCCGGAACTTTACGCATCCCTGCCTTACATGGGCGAGAGCCCCCATATGAACAGGGCTTTCACCGGCGACGGGCTCGGCCTTGCCCGGAGGGCGGGAGCGCTCATAAACGAAAATGAAATGACCATCCGCATGATGGGCCCCATGACAATGTGCCGCAGCCAGGTTTTCAGCAATATGACAAATTCGGCCTATTGCATTTATGTAAACCAAGCCGGAAAACGCTATGTCTGCGAGAGCAGCCAGTTCCGCATGGGCGTATTCGACTCCGGTTCAGTGATGATGGAGCACACCCACGGCATATCCTACATAATTTTCGACGAGAACAACCTGCGCCACGCCGTTGAGGCCGGCGGCAACCAGCCCAGGCCGCAGTTGGCCATGCCCATGCCACCCGCGGCGTTTCCGGCCACCATGGAGGAGGCCAAAGCCGATATGGCGTCCCTTCTCGAAAACGGCGGCGGAGAAGTGTTCAGCGCCGACTCCATAGAAGAGTTGGCCGAAAAGATAGGCGTGGACGCCGCCGGCCTCGGGAAAACAGTGGCGGACTACAACGATGCGGCGGAGACCGGTATGGACTGGGACTGCTATAAACCGCCTGAGTGGCTCACGCCCATGAACGAGGCTCCTTTTTACGCAGTAAAGGCCGAGCTTGGCACCGACGGCGCTTTCGGCGGCGTGGAAATCAATGAAAACATGCAGGTAAAAGCCGCAGACGGAGGCCTTGTGAGCGGCCTTTACGCCGTGGGCGACATTGCAAACGGCAGATTTATAAACATGGCAGGAATTAAAAAGCAGATACTTAACGACATGTCCTTCGCCGTTTCCTCAGGCTACCTGGCCGGCACTCACGCGGCGGAAAAGCTCTGAAGCTGAAGAATTTAACCGGGCGGGAGCGGGCCTGCTCCCGCCCGGCAGCTTTAGCTCCGGCGCGTCCGGCTTACATAACTCAGATGTCATATGCTCCCGGTTGACTTTTTCCCCGGCGTCTGTTATTATCATTTTCAACGTATCATAATGGAGGATATACATGGAAAAATTTGTACCTTATGAAAAGCTCTCGAAGAAAAAGCGGCGGGAGCTTGACCTGAAAAAGCGCGGCAGCTGGAACGGATTCAGCCCCGTGACGCGGCGGCCGGAAAATCCGAAGGCATACAGCAGGCAAAAGGCGCGTAAGTGGGACGGCGGCTCCATGGACGCGCCTTTTTATATGTCTTGCCTCCCCCGGATCGCAATGGTATAATAGCCGCAAAGCGGCTATTATACATTTTCATGGCGCGATTCGCTCCCGCCCTCTGGGCGGAAACGCGAACGATGCCAATATACCGCAAAACGCTGCGCGTTTGCGGTATATTAAACCTCCTGCGAAATTAAGCAAGGCGATCAAGGTTGCAGATACCGGCGATTAAGGAAAAGCGAAGAGCAAAGCGATTTCTGCGGTTGCGGTAACGTTCCGATAGGATACGGAATCTCTTCACGAAGCGGATAGCGTACTCCGCAAAAATGCGCTGCTTGAAAATCTCCCTGTTTCCCCGGCGCTCCTGCTTTGTTAACGGATGCTTCTTTGAACACCTTTGAGGTTTACTGGCAGCTGTGTTTTTAAGGTATGACGTTTTTTCTTCCCGGAATAGTACTGCCCTTGCTCTTTGGGGACGCTCAATCGGTGATCCTGTTGCATCCACCAGAATCATCTCATACTCCATGTCACTTTTTAGCGGGGCCTTACGTCCGGGCAGCAAGCAGGTTCCATCCCGAATCAACGTGTCTGCTGCCCGCTTGATCCCACGATAGATGTTGCTTTCCGCTATCCCATAGCCGGCTGCGATATGCGCATAGGTCCGGTACTCCCGCAGATATTCCAGGGCAGCCAGCAGCAGATCTTCTATGCGCAGCTTTGGCGTCCTCCCTCGACGCCGGTGCTTTGCCGCATATGCTTACCGCAGTATTTCCGCCATCTTCCGGAATGTCTCTCGCTTTACCCCCGTGATTTGACGGAATTTCGTTTCGCCGTACTCTGCTGTCTTTTCGTATTTCATTTTTTCATTTTACGTGCTTTTATTTGTTTTCGCAAGAGGTCTGTTATACACCAACAAAAGGAATGATCATTTATGAGGATGCGAAGAAAGCCAAACCTTATACCCCGTATGGAGCGCTGCGCCGGAGTACAGATAAAAAATCCCCTGGAATACAAGGGCAGATGGCATGAAAAATTCCCGGAATACAGCGAAATACGGCTTGAACTGGGCTGCGGGAAGGGCCGCTTCACCGCAGGGACAGCGGAAGCCGAGCCGGACATGCTGCTTGTGGCCGTTGAAAAGGTGCCCGACGCCATGGTGGTGGGCATGGAGCGGGTCTGCGCCGCGGAGCTTCAGAACGTGCGCTTTATAGACATTGACGCCCAGCGCCTGCCGGAGCTTTTTGAAAAGGGCGAGGTGTCCCGCATCTATATAAATTTCTGCGACCCGTGGCCCACAAAGCGCCACGCCAAGCGCCGCCTCACCTCCCCAAATTTCTTGGCGCTCTACAGGGACATTCTTGATAAGGGCAGTGAGATACATTTTAAAACCGATAACCTGCCGCTTTTTGAATACTCCCTGGAGCAATTTGAGGCAAACGGCTTTTCGCTGAGCCAGGTCACGCGGGACCTCCACAAGGACGGCATATCCGGCATAATGACGGACTACGAGGCGAAATTCCACGAGCAGGGCCTGCCCATAAACCGCTGCGTAGCCACATTGATTTGAACAATGTAAAATCCGCGTTGTAAAGTCCGTGTAATGTGCTATAATATCCGCAGACTGTAAATTTTTCAGCAACATCTACTTCTGATTCAGGAAGGTGCTTTAATGGGTAAACTCAGATTTTTTATAGCGCTGTGGGCCTCAAAGCTGGCCCGCATCGCAATAAAGCTCTTGGGGCGCAACGCCTCCCACTGGCCCGGAAAAATAGCCATAAAGCTCTGCCCGGATTTCCTCGGGCGCTGCGGCCGGCCCAAAACGGTGGTGGGCGTTACCGGTACAAACGGCAAGACCACCTGCTGCAACATGCTTATCGACTTTTTCCAGGAAAACGGCGAGACAGTCCTGAGCAACCGGCTGGGCTCCAACACCAACGCGGGCCTTGCCTCGGCCATGAGCCTGGGCAACACCATATTCGGCAAATCCCGCTACAGCGTGGCGGTGCTTGAAATCGACGAGCGCTCCTCAAAGCTCGTATACCCTTATATAAAGCCCGACTATATCATCGTCACAAACCTCTTCCGGGACTCCATCCGCCGGAACGCCCACGCGGAATTTATAGCGGACATTTTAGACGAGAGCCTCCCGGCCTCCTCGGAGCTCGTTTTAAACGGCGACGACCTTATATCCTGCCGCCTGGCTCCGGAAAACAAGCGTGTGTATTTCGGCATCGGCCAGCTCCCCACGGATGTAACGGAGTGCGAAAACATCATAAACGACATCCGCATCTGCCCTGTGTGCCACACAAAGCTGATGCACAAATATCTGCGCTATCACCACATCGGCAGCTCCTACTGCCCCGCCTGCGGCTTCAGCTCCCCGGAGCTTGACTATATTGCGGACGAGGTGGATTTTGAAAACTGCACAATGCACATTAAGGAGTCCGGCGGCAGCGAGAGCTACCGCCTGCCGGTAAACAGCGTATTCAACATCTACAACGTGGTGGCCGTCATAGCCCTTCTCCGTGAGATGGGCTACAGCCATCAGGTCATAAAGCGCTCCATCGACCGGATACATCTTGTGGAGACGCGCTACTCCACCGACACAAAGGGGGATATAAGCATCGTCACGCACCTTGCAAAGGGCCAGAATCCCGTGGCCTGCTCCCTTGTTTTCGACTGGGTGAGAAAGCAGCCCGGGAAAAAGGAGATAATCCTGGTCCTCAGCGCCGACATCCACGCCCACGACTGGCCGGAAAATATAACATGGCTTTACGACTGTGACTTTGAATTTATGAACAGCCCGGACATCACCAGGATAGTAATCGGCGGCTGGCGTGCGCCGGATTACAAGCTCCGGCTTATGATAGCCGGGGTTCCTGAGGAAAAAATCGTCTGCTGCAGCACCGAGATCGGTACTGCGGACATGCTGGAGCTGGAGCCGGGAGAGACTGTCTATGTGCTCCACGACATACTCCATGAGCTGTACTCCCACAACCTGGCCTTTGACATAAGAAGCCGCATAGAGGCCCGGGTAGCCGAGAAGGAGGGGCTTGCGGAATGAAAATAGAGTATCTTTACCCTGAGGTCTGCAACCTTTTCGGGGATATTATGAACATCCGCTATTTAGAGCAGTGCATCCCCCAGGCCCGGTTTATTTACACCGGGCTGAACGAGGAGCCGGCTTTTGTCTCTCAGGAGGTGCGCCTTGTCTACATGGGCGCAATGACCGAGAGGAGCCAGGAAATAGTCATAGAAAAGCTCCGCCCCTATATGGATAAAATAAGAGAGCTTATAGACGGGGGCACGGTGTTTCTTGTCACCGGCAACGCTCCGGAGGTATTCGGCTCCCGCATCCAGTGCGAGGACGGGCGGGAAATCGAGTGCCTCGGCCTTTACGACATATACGCCGTGCGGAAAATGATGAAGCGCTACAGCTCCCTTTTTCTGGGCAAATTCGGGGATATCGACGTTGTGGGCTATAAGAACCAGTTCACCTTCGCCTACGGGGATAACTCCAAAAACGCCCTTTTCCAGGTGGTAAAGGGCATTGGCCTCAACCCGGAAAGCAGGCTTGAGGGCGTCAGGATAAATAACTTTATCGCCACCTACGTCCTGGGCCCGCTGCTTGTGCTGAATCCCATCCTCACCGAGCGTTTTCTCCGCCTGCTGGGAGCAGAAAACACCACCCCCGCTTATTACGACCAGTCTCTCGAGGCGTACTGCCGCCGGGTAGAGGAGTACTCTGACCCGAAATTTGAATTTTAAGGAGGCAAAAATATGTCTACCGACATCGGCTACTACTTTCAGCATCTGGACGAATTCCCGTTCCCGGATTTTTTTGAGGGGCTTAAGATGCCCTGCGAGATACTTGAAAAGGCCAAGACATTTTTAGACGGGCTCCTTGTAAAGCCCAATGTAACCGAAATGCACGGCAAAGCCATGAGCGGCGATATACATTTCCACGGAAATTATTTCGTCGGCGATGGCACCGTCATATACGACGACGTTACCATCATCGGCCCTGTTTATATCGGCAAAAACTGCGAGATAATGCCCGGAGCCGTAATCCGGCCCAACACCATTATCGGCGACAGGTGCGCCGTAGGCCACGGCAGCGAGGTAAAGCACTGCGTCATGTTCAACGGCTCCAAGGTGGCGAGCCTCGCTTTCGCCGGCGACTGCGTTTTGGGCAAATCCGCCCGTATCGGCTCCGGCGTGATAACCGCCAACAGGAAATTCAACCAGTCCAATGCCGCCCTCACCCTGGACGGGGTAAAATACGACCTCGGCTCCGACTTTTTCGGCTGCATACTGGGCGACAGCTCCCGGCTCGGGGCAAACTCCGTAACCCAGCCCGGCACCCACATCGGCCCCCATTCCTGGATATACCCTATGACAAACGTCCGGGGCTTTATTCCCCGGGAAAAGCGGGTATACCACGAGCGCTCGGTGGTCTTTGAGGAAAATGAGGTAATAGAGCTTAAACCGTAAGTCCTTTTATTTTTCCAATATATATGCTATAATTATTAGTACCGGTTTTCATGCCGGCAAGTCCTACATTCTTAAGGAGGTTTTCCTGATGTCAAAAGGAAAATTCTACATTACAACACCAATTTACTATCCCTCGGATAAGCTCCACATCGGCCACACCTACTGCACCGTGGCAACGGACGCCATCGCGAGGTATAAGCGAATGCAGGGCTACGACGTGATGTTTCTCACCGGCACCGACGAACACGGCCAGAAGATAGAGCTTAAGGCTAAAGAGGCCGGCGTCACCCCCCAGGCTTTTGTGGATAACATTGTGGAGGGCCCCCGGGGCGTAAAAGACCTGTGGAAGCTTATGAACATCTCCAACGACAGGTTTATCCG
>CAZBUH010000035.1:0-16965 GCA_964495095.1 uncultured Oscillospiraceae bacterium
GGTGGTGACGCAGACGATGGTGGCGTAGTAGTAGGGGCCCGCCATGTCAACCTCCGCCATGCGGTCGGCGGTCATGGACTGGCCGGCGATGTTGGCATCCATAGTTCCGGACTGCACGGCGGGGCAAAGGGAATCCCAGGCGCTGGAGACGATTTCAAGCTCCCATCCGTTTTCCTCGCAGATTTTTTTCGCAATCATAACGTCGTAGCCGTTGGCGTAGGAGCCGGGGACGTTGGAGATTTCGACGGCGCCGTTGGAGTCGTCTGTCTGGGTCCAGTTGTAGGGTGCGTAAGCGCACTCCATACCTACGGTGAGAACGCCGTCCTCAACGCCGGTCTCGCCGCCGCTCTTTCCGGAATTACCGCAGGCGGCCAGCGTAAAGAGCATGGCTGCCGCTAAAAGCGCAGCTATAATTTTCTTCATTTCTTTTCCTCCTAAAAATCAGGCGCAAATAAAAAACCGCGCCGCCGACCGGATTACGGAAGGCTGCACGGCACGCAAAAACGCGGCACATGACAGCTCTCCGCTTCACTGCGGCAGTACGCAGGATATTGTCCTGCGTCCCAGGTAATCGGCCTTCAGGCAGACCGACCCTTCGGCGAAAAACCATTTTGCAGACTGCGGATGCCTGTCCTTGCAGAAAGCTACTCATTTTTTTCGCGCCTCTATCATAGTACAGCGTCAATCCTAGCAGGAAATTCGACAAAAGTCAAGGGGAAAACCCATATTTATGAGGTTTTTTGCAAACCGCCGCATTTTACCGGGTGTTTTTGTGCAGCATGGTGTATGCTGCAACCGGAAAGGCGGGAACATTCAAAAAATGCCGGCTGCGTTACGGGAATATAATGCCGGGACGGGCCATATATTTTTAGGGACAGGCGGTGGTGCATAAAATGGAAAATTCGGCGCGGTTTGATATGGCCGCCAGAGTGCTGCCACAGGAGATACGGCTCCGCGCCCTGCGGCTGCCGGAGCGGCTCAGGGGTACGGCGGAGGAATTCAGGCTCCGTGTGGGAAAGCAGGCCACGGTGCTGCTGCCCGATGGGGAGGCGGCTCTTGGGGTGACGGTTACAAGGCGTGACCTGGACGCCCTCTTGGACGCCGCCACAGGGGCCTCCGCCCACTCCTCCCGGGAGAGCATCAGGCAGGGCTTCGTGACGGCGGCAGGCGGATTCCGGGTAGGGCTGTGCGGCACAGCGATAGTTGAAAACGGCCATGTGTCGGGCTTCAGGAATTTTTCCTCGGCGGCTGTGCGTATTTCAAGGGAAATACCGGGCGTTTCCGACGGGATAATGGAGCAGGTGGCGCCCGGCGGAGAATTTTCCTCCACCCTTATAATTTCGCCTCCGGGATTTGGGAAAACCACGGTGCTCCGGGACATGGTGCGGGCGCTGTCGGATAATTTCGGCTGCCGGGTGGCGCTGGCGGACGAGCGGGGCGAGGTGGCTGCCGCTGTAAACGGCCAGCCGGGGATGAACGTGGGGCTGCACACCGACGTGCTGGACGGCTGCCCGAAGGCGGAGGCAGTGATGATGCTGCTCCGGGGCATGAATCCGCAGATAATCGCTCTGGACGAGATCACCTCGCCGGAGGATGTGACAGCCATAGAGACTGCGGCAAACTGCGGCGCGGCCCTCCTGGCCACGGCCCACGGGCGGGACGTGACGGATATTGGGAAAAGGCCGGTGTACAGGCGGCTGCTGGAGCTTGGCGTGTTCAGGAGCGCTGTAAAAATAAGCAGGGACGGCGGAAAACGGATATACGAAAGGGAGGCTTTATAAATGATACGGTTTATAGGCGGGATATTGATAATTGCCGGGACGGGCTTTTACGGCGTGGCGGGCGTAATGCGGCTTAGAAAGCATGTAAGGAGCCTTGAGGGCCTTTATGCCGCGCTGGAGATAATGAAAAGCGAGATATGCCAGCGCCTTGCCCCGATGGCAGACGTGCTGGACATGCTTGCCTGCGATAAGCAGAACCTGGCCCATGGGCTTTTCGCAAGATGCCTTGAAAAGATGGGGGAGCTGGGCGAAAAGACGTTTTCGGATATCTGGCGGCAGTCGGTGACGGAGTCTGCTGAGCTGCTTTTAACACCCGACGAGCAGCTCGTTTTAGCGGAATTGGGCCCTGCGCTGGGCAAATACAGCGGCGGCGAGCAGCTCGCGGCGTTCAGCTATACGCTGCGGCGGCTGGAGCGGTTTATACAGCGGGCCGAGGAGGAGCGGGACAGGGAATCGAAGCTGCGGGCGTTTCTCGGCGTGGCGGCGGGGATATTCGCGGTGATTATCCTTATATAGAAAGCCTGTTCTGCTGTCGGAATGCGGCGCAGTAAGCGCCGGAGGCGTTTTTTCGGGGGCCTGTTTACATTGCGATAATAAATTCACATTTTTTCTCATAGACATGGAACATATCAGCAGGGGGGCATGAAAAATGCGTGATTTATTAAGGTCCAAATTCTCGGCGGTACTGAAGATAAAAAAGCGCTGGCTTGCCATAGGCGCGGGTGCGCTGGCGGCGGTAGCCATCTTCTACATAACAAGCAGCCCGAAAATAGTCGGGGCCTCGGCCACCGCGAGGAAGCTGCCCATATACAGCGTGGAGCGGGACCAGAAGATGGTGTCCCTCACCTTCGACGCCGCCTGGGGCAACGAGGACACACAGATGCTTATAGATATCCTCGGCAAGTATAACGTAAACGCCACATTTTTTGTTGTGGGCGAGTGGGTGGATAAGTACCCGGAGTCGGTAAAGGCGCTTTCTGACGCGGGTAATGAGGTCATGAACCACTCCAGCGACCACGCCCATTTTTCTCAGTTGTCGGCAGACGAGATAAGAGCCAATGTCAATGCCTGCAGCGACAAAATAGAGGCGGTGACGGGGGTGCGTCCCACACTTTTCCGCGCGCCCTACGGGGAGTATGACGACAATGTGGTGGGGACGCTTACGGACATGGGTATGTACACCGTCCAGTGGGACGTGGACAGCCTGGACTGGAAGGACTACGACGCCGCCACAATTTATAAGCGGGTGACTTCAAAGGTACAGCCCGGGAGCATAGTCCTTTTCCACAATGCGGCCCTTCACACTCCGGAGGCGCTGGCGGATATAATCGAGTTTCTTATTCAGGAGGGCTACACGATAGTTCCTGTGTCGGAGCTTATCCTGAAGGAAAATTACACCATGGACAACACGGGAAGACAGATAAAAAACGCCGCCCCCGAAACGCAGGGGACGGACGCTCCAAATTGACAGGCAAAACCGGCGCTGTGCCGCTTACGGCACAGCGCCGGTTTTAATTACAGCCTTATGATATTCCCGAAAGCCTCCGCCTCCGCCAAATCGTGGGTCACCGCCAGAACGGTTTTTCCTTTTGTGTTTTCCAGGATGTATCTTAAGACCGCACCGCGGTTTTCCCCGTCCAGGCCCTTCAGCGCCTCGTCTAAAAACAGCGCGTCGAAATCCGCCAGTATGGCCCTCACCACGGCGACGCGCCTTTTCATCCCTCCGGAGAGCTCCCGTACCGGCCTGTCAGTGTGCCCCTCAAGGCCGATGGATGAAAAGCTTTCCTCAATAACGCTGTCCGGCACGCGGCGGCCAGTGACCATTTTTACGCAGGCCACCGCCGAAAAGCCCTCCGGAAGCCTGTCCTCCTGAAAAACGGCGCTGATTTTCCCGGGCACTCCCAGTATCTCACCGGAATCGCAGCTTTCAAGGCCCATGAGTATGCGGAGAAGCGTTGTCTTTCCGCTGCCGGAGGCCCCCATAATAGCCGTGGCCCGGCCTTCCGGGAAAATGGCGGAAAAATTCTGAAATACCCGGTTTTCACCGTAGGTCTTGTATAAATTCCTGACTTCCATTATCCACGCTCCAATCTCCGGAAGAAAAGTCGGAACAGGGCCATAAAAAGCTTTTCAAAAATAACGCTCACAATCACGATTATCACCGTCCAGCAGAGGAGATCGTCGGTGTCAAGGTAAATTTTGGCGTAATAAAGCTGCTTTCCGATGGAGCCGTCCGGCGTGCCGATTATCTCCGCTGCCACTCCCGCCTTCCAGGCGAGGCCCAGAGCGGAGACGCAGGCCGATTCGAGAAAAGGCCTAAGCTCCGGCAGCGTTATGTACCGCAGCCTGCGGCCCGGCGGCACACGGAATACCCGGGCCGCCTCCGCCATTTTTTCGTCCCGGCTTTTTAGGCCCGTGAGCACGTTTGAATAGACGATAGGCAGCACGATTAAAAAAGATATGAATATCGACAGGTTTTTCGCCGAAAGCCAGATAAGGCAGATGACAATGAAGGACGCCACCGGCACTGATTTTATTGTGAGCATAAACGGCCAGAAAAGCGTCTCCGCCAGCTTAAAACGCCGGGCCAGCGCAGCCGCCAGGATACCCAGCAGCAGACCCAGCAGAAAGCCTGCGCATATGTGGCCCAGGGTAAAGCCTATTGAGTTTATAAAATTGTCCACCCGCCATATTGAGGCCATGCGGCGGAGTACGGCCGCCGGCGTAACCAGCAGTATGCGGCTGTCTATCCTCATTGCCGCAAACTGCCACAGGAGCAGCGCAAAAAGCACTGCCCCCGCTTTGCCTGTGATATTTTTCCACTTAGGCTCCATAGTAGAAATCGTCGCCGGGCATACTGCCGCCGACGGAAGCCGGATTCTGGTCGTAAAGCGTCTGCAAATAGCCGGAGACAGCCGTTTTCATATCGTCCCCGGACATAAAGGTGATATTGCAGTAGGGGAGGGCCTTTTCAGCCACGGCTGCGGCAACTATCTCATACTGGCCGATAAGCTCCGCCGCTTCGGCGGTATTTTCAAGGGTGTAGTTTACGGACGCCTCGTATTCCTCCAGGAACGCCGCCACCTGCTCCGGGTGGGCCTGGGCAAATTCGGTCCGCACAACCACGGTGCCGGTTATAAGCTGGGAGCCGTTATCGAGCTTATTCCACTCGTCGTTCAGGGATACGGCGATATTTAAACCCTCAACCTTGGTCTGGGCCACGGTTACGAAAGGCTGGGGCAGCATGGCGATGGCGCTTTCGTCCTGGGTGATATAAGCGAGAGCCTCGGTGGTGTCGGCGCACCACTGGATGGTGACGTCGTTATCAGCATCCATGCCGTTCTGGGCAAGGAGATATCTTAAAGCGTACTCG
This sequence comes from uncultured Oscillospiraceae bacterium, assembly GCA_964495095.1. Taxonomy (GTDB): domain Bacteria; phylum Bacillota; class Clostridia; order Oscillospirales; family Oscillospiraceae; genus CAZBUH01. The sequence continues at coordinate 5,155 of CAZBUH010000035.1, forward strand.
GGAGTGGCGCCCTCGCCGGTGGCGTAGATTGTCCTGCCCTTTAAATCAGAGAGGCTCTTTACGGAATCGCCCCGCTCGACTATATACAGGACGCCCAGTGTGTTCACGGCCATTATCTGTATGCCGCCGTTGGTATTGTTGTAGATAACGGAGGCCACGTTTGAAGGCACCGCCGCGATATCTATTTCGCCCTTTGCCAGAGCCGGAACAAAGGCTGTGGCCTCGCTCTGAAGAGTGAATTCATAATTATTTTTGCTCTCTCCCTTGCCGTTATCGCTCATAAGCTTAACCATGCCCATTGAGGTGGGGCCGGTGAGGCCGCCCACACGGACAGTTACGATCTCAGCCGGGGATTCCTCAGGCTCCTCTGAGACCGCAGGGGACTCTGCGGGGGATTCTGTGGGTCGGGAGGTCTCCGCTGCCCCATCCGAAGGGGTGGAGGCGGCGTCATCCCCGGCCGGGGCGCCGCATCCGGCAAAAAGCGCCATAACAAGGGCGCAGGCCATTAAAAGTGATAAAAGCTTTCTCATCTCAGTTTTTTCCTTTCTGTATTTCGTATAGCACGTCTAGGTCCTTTATCTCAATTTTTTTCCCGTTTTTCCGCAGGGCGCCTCTGGCTGTCAGCTCATCCATCGCCCGGTAAAGGGAGGCCCTGCCGATGTCCAGCGCCCCCGCAAGCTGGGTCATTGTGGCCGGTATCTCGACCTCTCCCTCTTTTTCCGCAAGGCGTATCAGGTATGTGGCCAGCCGCCGCTCCGCCGTACCGGCGGTAAGGCCGAAAATTTTCTGGTTTAAGAAAATTATCCTGCCGGAGAGATAGCGTATATAATTTTCAGCGATATCGCCGTTTTCCCGCAGTGCGCGGCGTATAAGCTCCTGGGGCAGGAACGCCGCCCGGCAGTCCTTGGCTGCCGTGAGCACCGTGGCGAATTCCTCCTCGTCGTTGAATATTGCCGCCGCGCCGAAAACATCGCCGGGGTGGAGGATATTTATGGGTATCTCTCCGCCGTCGGCAGTCTTTTTCGTAACGTTCACATCGCCCCGGAGCACCACTCCAAGACTGCGGCGAAAGCGCTGCCCGCCGTAAATCACGCTGCCCTTTGGAAATTCCTCCGCGGTGCAGCTTTTATCCCTCACAATCTCTAAAACCTTCCGCTCAGGCACTCCGGAAAACAGGAAAAGCCCTTTTACCATATTAAGCTCCTGCTCCGAAAGAACAGTTTCCAATGTATTGCTCCTTTCTTTTGTCTCATTTGAGACATTTATTTGCACATAAGTGTACTCTTATTTTATCCATAAGTCAAGAGAAAAGCGCCGGATAACAGGTATTGCATTACCGGCGCTGAAAAGCCGCGTAAATTCCGGTGTCTTTTTTATAGAATAGCCGGCAGGGATAGGGACGGCAAAGGCCGAATTTCGCAAATTAAGGCGCCGGCATATCCGCTCATCGGTTGACACGCCGAAAATAAAATTATATAATTTCCCAGTAATCACTGAAAGGCGGTTTTAGTATGGACAGAATAGTTGTCACCGGGATGGGCGCTGTGACGCCCGTGGGCACCGGCGTCAAAAAATATTGGGATAACCTCATAGACGGGAAGTGCGGCATCGGCCTGATATCCCGCTTCGACACAGCGGAGCAGCCGGTCAGGATAGCCGGCGAGGTCACGGATATAGACGTGGCCCAGCTCCTGCCGAAGAAATTCATAAATGAGACCGACCTTTTTATGCAGTACGCATATATCGCTGCTGAGGAAGCCCTTGCCATGAGCGGCGCTGAAATCGTGCCGGAGCGCACCGGCATCGTTATGGGCACGGCCCTGGGCGGCGTCTCAGCCATCGCCAAAACACAGGAGGAGCTCACGGCCATGGGCAGGAAGGTGGGTCCGCGCTTTCTGCCGAAGATACTTGGCAATATCGCCGCCGCCCAGCTCTCCATAGCAAAGGGGATAACGGGCCCGAGCTTTACGGTGAGCACCGCCTGTTCCTCGGGCGGGGACGCCATAATAATGAGCGCCATGCTCCTTCGCTCGGGAGAGGCGGATATGATGATAGCGCTGGGGGCTGACGCGGGGATATGCCCAATCGTGATGCAGAGCCTCCACCGGGCCATGGCCCTCTCAAAGAGAAACGACGATCCTGAGTCCGCCAGCCGGCCTTTTGATATAAACCGCGACGGTTTTGTAATGGGAGAGGGCGCGGGAGCGCTGATATTGGAGACGGAGGAGCACGCCAAAAAGCGGGGCGCAAAAATATACGCGGAGCTTTTGGGGTACGCCAACAACACGGACGGCTACCATGTGACGGCCCCTCAGCCCGAGGGGCACGGCGCCGCCGCCTGTATGCGCATCGCCCTTAAAAAGGCGGGTATAGACCGTGTGGACTATATAAACGCCCACGGCACCAGCACCCACGCGGGGGACAGGGCAGAGACGCTGGCGATAAAGTCCGTGTTCAAAAATCCGCCTCCCGTAAGCTCCACAAAGGGCGCCACCGGCCACCTTATGGGCGGCGGCGGGATAACCGAGGTAATCGCCTGTATAAACGCCATAGACTGCGGCGTCATACCGCCTACGCTGAATTTGGAGGAGCCGGACCCGGAGTGCGATCTGGACTATGTGTCCGGTACCGCCAGACAGGCGGCCGTGGAAACGGCCATGTCCAATGCGTTTGGCTTCGGAGGACAGAACTCAAGTATTATCGTTGGCAGATATAAATAAGCAAAGCGCCCGCCTGTAGGCGGGCGCATCGTTTTGGCGATCTGTCTCTATATTTATAATTTACTTTCCGATTTTTCTCTGTACAAATTTTACAATCTCCATTACAGGGATAATCATAAACGACAGCGCCAGTGAAATGACATACTCAAATAAGGATATATGCTCAAAACCGAAAGCGTTTGCCAAAAACGGCACATATATGACTACCGCGGTGAGGAATACGGAGAGCAGCATTGCGCCCCAGAGCCATTTGTTGTGGCCCTTCATGGAAAATATGGAGCCGCGGCGGGAGCGCATATTAAAGGAGTGGAAGCACTCGGTCAGGGACAGCACGAGAAATGCCATTGTCATGCCGTCGGCGCTGGCGGCTATCTCCCATACGCCGGATTCGATCCTGTGCCCCAGGAAATAGGCGAACATGGTCATGGCCGTAACTATGACGCCCTGGGCTGCCACATCCACGCCCATGCCTCCGGCGAAAAGCCCGTCCTTGGAGGAGCGGGGAGGGAGCTTCATAACGTCCGGCTCGCTCTTTTCCATGCCCAGAGCCAGGGCAGGGAGGCTGTCGGTGATAAGATTTATCCACAAAAGGTGCACGGGCTTGAGTATCGTAAAGCCCAGGAGCGTGGAGAAGAATACGGCCAGCACTTCCGCCAGGTTGGAGGAAAGGAGGAAGTGTATCGCTTTTCTGATGTTGGCGTAGATGCGCCGGCCCTCCTCTACGGCGGAGACGATGGTGGCAAAATTGTCGTCGGAGAGCACCATATCCGCCACGTTTTTCGTGACGTCGGTGCCGGTGATGCCCATGCCCACGCCGATATCGGCGCTTTTTATCGAGGGCGCGTCATTTACGCCGTCGCCCGTCATGGCGGTGACGCAGCCCCTGGCTCTCCAGGCGTTTACGATGCGCACCTTGTGCTCCGGCTGTACCCGGGCGTAAACGGAGTAATTTTCGATATTATTCTGGAGCTCCTCATCAGTTATGGAGTTTAGCTGCGCGCCGGTGACGGCGCCTTTTTCATCCTCCAGGATGCCCAGCTCTTTTGCTATGGCCACGGCGGTATCCCTGTGGTCGCCGGTTATCATAACGGGCCGTATACCGGCGGCGCGGCACTGGGCGATGGCGTCCGCCACCTCCGGGCGTATTGGGTCTATCATACCGGACAGGCCCACAAAGCAGAGGCCGCTTTCGAGATTTTCAGGTGAGCAGTCCTCCGGGGCGGAGTCCCAGCGGCGCATGGCGGCGCTCAGCACCCTCAGCGCCCTGTCGGCCATGTTTTTGTTGTGTGAAAGGATGTCTGAGCGGATATCATCCGTCATCGGCGTCTCTTTCCCGTCCCGCAGGACGGAGGTGCAGCGCTTTAAAACCTCGTCCGGTGCGCCCTTTGTGAACTGGATTATGCCGCCCTCTGAGCGGCACACCACAGACATCATCTTCCTGCCGGAATCAAATGGGGCCTCGCCTATCCTTGTATATCCGGAAACGGCGTCGGAAAGGCCCGCCTTGAAGGCGTCGTTTACGAGGGCGCACTCCGTAGGCTCGCCCACGGCGGTATCGCCGTCCAGCTTTGCGTCGCTGCATACGGCCATTGCCGTTATAAGGAGCTTTTCATCGCCGGAATAGTGCTCTGTAACGGTCATGCGGTTTTGGGTGAGGGTGCCGGTCTTATCCGAGCAGATGACCTGAGTGCAGCCCAGGGTTTCCACGGCGGTGAGCTTTCTTATGACGGCGCCCCGCCGGGACATGTTTGTAACGCCTATGGACAGGACTATGGTGACAACTGCCGCAAGGCCCTCCGGTATGGCGGCCACGGCAAGGCTCACCGCCACCATGAAGGTGTCAAGCAGGCTTTCGCCGGTTATATCCGGGTATGCCCTGATAAGATTCGTGCCGAAAATGATGACGCATATGCCCAGAACCAGGCCGGTGAGGATTTTGCTGAGCTGGGACAGCTTTATCTGAAGCGGGGTTTTCTCGTCTCTGGCGTCGGCAAGGACGCCGGCGATTTTGCCCATCTCCGTGTTCATGCCGGTGCCCGTGACAACCGCGGCGCCACGGCCGTAGGATACGGAGCTGCTCATATAGACCATGTTTTTCCGGTCGCCCAGAGGCACGTCGCCCTCCGCAGGCTGGAGCTTTTCCGTATGCTTTGTGACTGGGACGGATTCGCCGGTTAGAGCGGACTCCTCAATTTTCAGGGAGGCCGACTCTATAAGCCGGGCGTCGGCGGGCACCGCGTCGCCGGCCTCAAGGATAATGATATCCCCGGGAACAAGCTCGTCGCTTCTTAAGGTGACCTGCCTGCCGTCCCGCAGCACCTTGGAGGTGGCGGCGGTTATCTCCTGAAGCGCCTCAATCGCCTTTTCCGCCTTGTTCTCCTGAAAAACGCCCAGAACGGCGTTTATTACCACAACTATAAGGATAATTACGGTGTCGGCGAAGGACTCGTGGGCGTACACGGAGGTGACGCCGGATATAAGCGCCGCCGCTATAAGGATAATTATCATCGGGTCGGCAAATTCCTTGAGGAATTTTTGAAGGAGGGAGACTTTTTTCCCCTCATCCAATTTGTTCGGCCCGTATTTTGCGAGCCGTTCCGATGCCTCGCCGGAGCTGAGTCCTTTTTCCGAGGAGCCGGACGACGAGAGCACCTCTTTAAAATCGCACAGATATTCTTTCATATTTTACCTCCACAGAAATAAAACAGTCCTTCGAAATGCGGCGGGAGCCGCCGTTACCGGAAAATTAAAAGACCCATATACAGCGAAAAAATGCTGTATATGAGTCTCATTCTTTACAGATAAACCGGACGTATACGCCGTACTGACGATTTATCACGCCCGCGCGGCGGCGCAGGCGGAATTACTCCCTCACAGTGTTGTATGTTTATTTTACCTCAAAATTCCAAGATGTTCAAGGAGAATTTTTAGCCCCATTATAATAAGTACGACGCCGCCCACAAGCTCGGCCCTGGATTTATATTTCGCGCCGAACACGTTGCCTATTTTAATTCCGACGGCTGAGAGGATAAATGTAATTACGCCGATAAAGCTCACGGCCGGGATGATGCTTACCTGTAAAAATGCCAGTGTCACGCCGACCGCCAGAGCGTCGATGCTGGTGGCCACGGCCAGCGGGAGCATTGCCCTTGGGGTGAAGGAGCCGTTAAGCTCCTCCGCGCCGCTCCTGGACTCTTTTATCATATTCAGACCGATCACTGTAAGCAGCACAAAGGCTATCCAGTGGTCGATATTGGTTATAAGGGACTGGAACTGCTTTCCGAGCAGATAGCCCATGAGGGGCATAAGGGCCTGAAAACCGCCGAAATATAAGCCGACTGTCAGCGCGTGCTTTGGCCTGAACTCCCGCACCGATAGGCCCTTACATACGGATACAGCAAATGCGTCCATGGAAAGGCCGATGGCCAGAATGAAAAGCTCCCAGAGACTCATGGGGAAACCTCCGTATCATTATTATGTGGTGTACGGCAGAAAAAAAGAGACATATCTGCCGCGGACAGATAAGTCTCGTCACTTGGGGACGAAGCCATGGAAAATTCCAAAGATGTTGACTCCGCCGCGCAGAGGCTGCGCTGACTACTCCCTTATTTGCAATGAAGCAATGATACCATAAAAAAGCAGTATTTGCAATAAGAACTTTTCGACGGAAAATTTTGATGTTGCAGGATTACAATAGATAGGAGGGAAAAGCAGAGTGTCCTTACAAGATACTTAATCCTGTAAGGACACTCTGCATGGTCCGAGTGACTGGAGTCGAACCAGCGGCCTCTTGAACCCCATTCAAGCGCGCTACCAATCTGCGCTACACCCGGATACCGTGTTATTCCTTAACGCGAAGTTAATATAACACATTAAGACGAAAAATGCAAGAGGGAAATTTAAATTTCTTCCTATTAGGGGAAGAAGAACAGCAAAGCCCATATTGCGAAGGCAAAAACAATGCTGAAGCCTGTGGAGAATTTTATGCCGGACTTCACCCGGCCGTATTTCTTTGCGCCGCAGTTGAAGCTCAGCACCGGCTGCGCGCCGCCTGTAAGTCCCTGCACAGGCATGGTTACTATCTCCCGGATGGAATTTATAACTGTCATAACGCCCACATAGAGGTCGCCGCCGTATTTTTGCAGGGCGGCGCTGCAGATTATCTGGACAGAGCCGTTTGTGATCGCCATAATAAAATTTGAAAATCCCAGCGCCGCGATTTCCCTGACGATTTTGAAGCCGATTTTCAGGTTTTGCAGCGTGAGCTTTATAAGTGCCTTTTTGCCGGTGAGGAATTTCAGCACCCAGACGGCGGAGGCAAGCTGGGCTATTATCGTGGCAACAGTACGGGATGAGGCTTTCATATAACCGATCGTAATCCATGACCTTTTCTATTTTCCGCAGCAGGTGATCCTGCGGTACCGGGGCATCCAGGCCCGTTATTGCTGATTCCCGACGTGCATCCTTTTTCAATTATTCAATGAAAACGCCCCTTTCCTTCTGTTATACAGAAATCAGGGGCCGTTTGCCAGTTCCTTGGACTGCACGAACCGCAAAACCGCACGGTTTTGCGGTCCGTTTTTTACTGAAAAGCGCGATTACACGCCCTGCTTTAAGGACTCCTTTGCGATTTTTATAAACCCCCTGGCAATTTCGCTTATATACCGCTCCTTATTGTAGCCGATGACAAGCCTCTGGGCGTGGGGCGTCCTGAACGGGAAAAAGTACAGCCTCCGGCTGCAGTCCTCCAACGTCCTGAGAGACAGGGTGTGGCGGCTGTGCAGGTACATCTCCGGGTACAGCGTAATGCCCAGCCCCTCGGCGGAGAGGGCGAAGGCGGTCTGCACATTGTCCGTCTCCAGCAATATATTGGGCGAAAAGCCCATACTGCGGAAGTGTATGTCCAGTATCGTCCTGAGCCGGTCGCCGCGGCGGAGCATTATAAACGGCTTATCCCTGAAAGCGGAGATACTCACGTTCTGATAAAATTTTTCACACATCTCAGGGGCCTTCTCTCCGAAAAGCTCCTCCATAAAGCTTTTCGGTACGGAAAGGAACAGCCCGTCCACCGCCAGCTCCTCCGTCTCGATATTCTCCATAACAAACGGCGGGGTGCCGATAAGCACGTCTATAAGCCCGTCCCGCAGACTCTCCTCAAGCTTCTTGCTGCTGCCCTCGGTGATTGAGATATCCGCCAGCGGAAACTCCTCCCTGAATTTCGGCAGTATGTCGGGCAATATGGCCTGGCCTCTCGAAAAAGAGACGCCTATGCGTATTTCTCCCCGGAGATTGTTGTTTATGTCCTGTATCTCCGTAACGAGCTGGCGCTGTATATCAAGCATTTTCGCGGCGGCGCTGGAGAGGCACTTGCCGGAATATGTAAGGGACATTGTGGGCTTGCGGTAGAAAAGGCGGCACTCAAGCTCCTCCTCCAGCTTTACGATGTGGTTGCTCAGCGCCTGCTGTGAAATGTGCAGCTTTTCCGCCGCCCTGGTTATATTGAGCTCCTCCGCCGCAGCCAGAAAATACTCCAGATTGAGCATGTTTATCATGTATTTTTACCTCCGGAAACGATACAACCTTTTTGTTGTGACCCAGTTTAAAAGTATATTACTTTTTTCATCTAAAGGCAACAATTTTTTTGGTCATACTGGGACGCTTTTGAGCGTAAATATTATGTAATTCGTGGAATACGGCGCCGGGAGGACTGTTTTCCTTGACACCCCGCAGCGTCGAATTTATAATTTAATGTATAGCGCATGAACATCCCCAAAACAGCAGGAAGAAAGGAAAAGATGCCATGTTTGTTATAAACAAAGAACTCTGCGCATGCTGTCATAACTGCGCCTGCGAATGTCCGCGGCAGGCCATTGATTTCGTAGGCACAAAATACGAAATCGACCAGGAAAAGTGCGTGCAGTGCGGCCTCTGCGCCAAGGTGTGCCACACCGGTGCCTGCCATGAGGAGCCCCAGGTATCCCAGACAGTCCCCCAGCACGAGCCTGTAACCCTCGACTGCGACGTGGTCGTTGTGGGCAGCGGCTCGGGCATAGTTTCCGCCGTCAGGGCGGCCCAGGCCGGGAAAAAGGTCATAATGCTCGAAAAGAGCACAAAAACCGGCGGAAACAGTGATTTTGCCCACGGATATATGGTTACATATTCCAAGTGGCATGAGAGAATTGGCATACCTGACGAGCGCGAAGAGGCTGTGGCCCACTTTATGAAGATGTCCGATAACGAGATAGAGGAAGAGCTTATCCGTTCCGCCGTCTACGGCACCTGCGATTTCTTCGACTGGCTCTGCGGCCAGTGCGATATTGAAAAATTTTACCGTCTCGCACGGGCCGACGACACTGATTTCCACGGCCCCATGTTCGGCAAGGGCGTTCTCGAGATGAAGGCCAGATGCTTTGATAACCTAAACTGCCGCGACGACGCCATAGGCCCCGGCTGGGGCGGCACCCACGTTAAGTATACCATGCTGGACCTTATTGAAAAGCAGGGCCTGAACGTCAGAATACTCACGTCCACTGCGGCGGAGCATCTTGTGCTTGACGGCAGCGGCAAAATAAGCGGCGTTATCGCCAGAGACCCCGGCGGCGAGATCCGTATAAACTGCAGGGCCGTGATGCTGGCCTGCGGAGGCTTCGGCAGGAACGACGATATGCTGAGAAAATACAGCAAAATCGACTTCTTCGGCGGTGAGACGCCTATCCACAGGTTCTCCGTGGCCGGCGACACCGGCGACGGCGTGAAGATGCTGGAGGAGCTGGGCGTGCAGCCCGACCCCAACCGCATGTTCGTATCCATTTTCGGGCCGAAGCACCACCCCTTCAACAACTCCATCGCGGATTACGCCCTGGAGCCTATATTCCCCCAGGTGAACATCAACGGCAAGCGCTGGTTTGATGAGTCCAAGGGCTGTATGGGCGCCGTTGAGGAGCTTGCAAAGCAGCCGAAGGAGATATCCTACGGCATTCTGCCCCGGGATATGGTCAAAGAGGTGGCGGAGCGCTTTGCCGCAAATCCCGCTTTTGTGGCAAAGAAGCACTTCTACGCCACCTGGGAGGAGGATTTGGAGGAGGAGTCCAAGCTGGATACCCCCGTTAAAAAGGCTGACACCTTAAGGGAACTGGCCCCCATGATCGGAGCCGATCCGGACACCCTTATCGCTGAGCTTGAGCACTACAACGAGCTGTGCCGCAAGGGCTGCGACGACGATTTCGGAAAAGACCCCAAATTCCTGAGAGAAATACCCATGGACAAGGGCCCCTACTACGCGGTCTACGGGCAGCGCTTCTCCGAGGCCGCCATGGGCGGCGTCCGCGTAAACGGAAAATGTCAGGTAACGCGGGAGAACGGCGAGATAATCCCCGGTCTCTACGCCGGAGGCGACTGCACCTCCGCCATGCACAGGAAAGGCAAGCTGGCCCCCATATCCGAGCTTACTTGGGCTATGGCTTCAAGCTACATTGCCGGCGGCAATATGGCCGCGTATATTGACGGCAAAGAAGAGAAATAAGGAGGTGCGGAAATATGTTTTTGCCTGATAACACAGTCTATGTCCCCGCAGAGGACCCTAATATGTGCCCACAGCGGACGGAAAATGCCCGCCTGCCAATGGATAAGCGGCTCAGCACCTTTGACGAGGTAGAGCTTACATACACAGAGGAGCAGGCACTTAACGAGGCCGGCCGCTGCCTCAAATGCCCCACCCACTGGTGCGCCAGGGAATGTCCCGCAGGCGTCCCGGTGACGGATTTTATCGCAAAGGTCCGGGAGAAGGACTACGAGGGAGCCTATGAGATTATCTCCTCCGCTTCCACGCTGCCGGAGATATGCTCCCGCGTCTGTCCCCAGGAAAAGCAGTGCCAGTCAAACTGCACACGCGCCATCCGCACCGAGGCGGTAGGCATTGGGCGTCTGGAACGGTTTGTTGTGGAGCAGCACTACAAAAACCTCAAGGTGAAAAAGCCCACTCCCACCGGCAAAAAGGTGGCGGTTATCGGCTCCGGCCCCAGCGGCCTCTCCGCCGCCCAGCGCCTTGCGGACAAGGGCCACAGCGTCACCGTCTTTGAGCGCAGCGACAGGGCCGGCGGACTTCTGAGATACGGCATCCCCAACATGAAGCTTGAAAAAGGGCTACTTGACAGGAAGATATCCGCCATGGAGCAGGAGGGTGTCGCCTTCAGGACAGGCGTTGACGTGGGCGTTGACGTAAAGCCCCAGGAAATCCTGTCCGGCTACGACGCCGTTATTCTCAGCGCAGGCGCCGGGAATCCCAGGGGCCTTAAACTCCAGGGCGCCGAAGGCGTAAAGGGCATCTGCTACGCTGTTGATTTCCTCACCGCCAATACAAGGTCCCTTCTGGACTCCGGGCTTACCGACGGGAAGAATATCTCCGCCAGGGATAAGAACGTGATAATCATCGGTGGCGGCGACACCGGCAACGACTGCGTGGGCACAAGCGTCCGCCACGGCTGCGCCTCCGTCACCCAGATAGAGATGCTGCCGGCCAACACCGTAAAGAGCATTATATATAACCCTCTGCCGGAAAAGCTCAAAGAGCGTAAATTTGACTCCAGCCAGCAGGAGTGCCTGAACGTGTTCTGCAAGGACCCCCACATCTACCAGACCACCGTAAAGGCCGTGCAGGCCGATGGTGAGGGCAATATAAAGTCCGTCACCGTAGTCAGCCTTGAGGCGAAAAAGGACTCTGCCGGCAGGCTCAACATGGTTGAAATGCCCGGCACGGAAAAGACCGTGCCCTGCCAGCTTCTCATCATCGCGGCGGGCTTCCTGGGCCCCAGGGCCTATGTAGCCGAGAGCTTCGGCGTAAAGACCACCCAGAGGAGCAATATAGATACCCAGAGCTACCGCACCAGCGCCGGCAAGGTGTTTGCCTGCGGCGATTGCCGCACCGGCCAGTCCCTGGTTGTAAAGGCCATGGCCGACGGCCGCGACTGCGCTGAAGAGGTAGATAAATACCTGTCCAATCTGTAAAAATAAACGCGGCGTTATTGCCGCGGCAGAACAAAGCCTGCGCTGCTGAATGCAGCGCAGGCTTTGTTACTGAGCAGTAATATATTCC
>CAZBUH010000036.1:0-16882 GCA_964495095.1 uncultured Oscillospiraceae bacterium
GGGGCAGAAATCCGTAACGTCCTTATCCTGAGGGATTATAACCAGCCCGCCGGGGTGCTGGCCGGTGGTGCGCTTTACTCCGACGCAGCCCAAGGCCAGCCGGTTTTCCTCCGCCTTTGTGACGGTCATGCCGTGGGCGTCCAGATATTTTTTAACATAACCGTAGGCGGTCTTTTCCGCCAGAGTGCCGATAGTGCCGGCCCTGAAAACGTGATCCCGGCCGAAAAGCTCCTCGGTGTATTTATGGGCGTTTGCCTGGTATTCGCCGGAGAAGTTAAGGTCTATATCCGGCACCTTGTCTCCGCCGAAGCCCAGGAATGTCTCAAACGGTATGTCGAAGCCGTCCTTATCGTATTTCGCGCCGCATACGGGACAGACGGCATCGGGCATGTCCGCACCGCAGCCATAGCCCGCTCCGGCCTCAAAATCCGTGTGGTGGCAGTTGGGGCATCTGTAGTGTGCCGGCAGGGAATTTACCTCTGTTATTCCCGCCATGTACGCCACAAGGGATGAGCCGACGCTTCCCCGGGAGCCTACAAGATAGCCGTGGGCCAGTGAATCCGCCACCAGCTTCTGGGCGCTCATATATATAACATCGTAGTGCCGGGCCAGGATGTCGCCAAGCTCCGTCTCAACGCGGCTCTTCACCTTCTCCGGGGGATTCTCGCCGTACAGCCGGTGCATTTTCCCGTATACAAGGTTTTTAAGGTCCTCCGCCGAATTTTCCACCTTCGGCGGGAACAAATCCTTCGGCAGCAGCTCAAAGCTCTCGCACCAGTCCGCTATCATGTTCGGGTTCCGTATTACAACGTCGTAGGCCGTGTCCTCTCCCAGATAGGAAAATTCCTTCAGCATCTCGTCGGTGGTTTTAAAATAGAGGGGCAGCTTTTTGTCCGCGTCGTCGTACCCCTTGCTTGTAAGCAGGATATGGCGGTATATCTCGTCCTTCGGGTCGATAAAGTGAACGTCTCCCGTGGCGCAGCAGGGCTTTCCCAGCTCTTCGGCAAGGCGCACTATTTTCCTGTTGTATTCCCGCAGCTCCTCCTCGTCGCGGGCGGTGCCGTTTAAGAGCATAAATTCGTTATTGCACAGGGGCTGTATCTCCAGAAAATCGTAATAGGAGCCGATGCGCTTTAATTCCTTCCAGCTCCTGTGGCCTGTAAGAGCCTGAAAGAGCTCCCCCGCCTCGCAGGCGGAGCCCACAATAAGCCCCTCCCGGTATTTATTAAGCTCGCTTTTCGGTATTATGGGGTTCTTTTTAAAATATTTCAGGTGGCCCAGTGACACAAGGGTATAGAGGTTTTTAAGCCCCGCCTTGTTTTTCGCTATGATTATCATATGCCTTGAGCGCCGTGACACGTTGCTGTTCCGGCGCTTTTCCACCATCGCCGGGTTTATCTCCGACAGGCTTTTAAGCCCCTCGCCCTTGAGGCGCTCAAAAAGGACTCCCATAATAAGCCCCGCCGTGGCCGCGTCGTCAGATGCACGGTGGTGGTTGAATTCAGGCAGGTTAAGGCTCCCCGCCACATTGTCAAGCTTGAATTTTTTGAGGCCCGTAAGCATATTCTGGGAGAGCGTCAGCGTGTCCACGGAGACGTAATCAAACTGAAAGCCCTCCTGGGCGCACGCGTAGTCCATAAAGCCCATGTCGAAATCCGCGTTATGGGCGCACAGGGGCCGTCCGCCGCAGAAGCTGAGGAACGCCTCCAGCGCCTCGCGCCTTTTGGGTGCCCCCGCCACATCCCCGTCGGATATGCCGGTAAGGTCCGTTATCTCCGGCGGTATATGCCGCTCCGGGTCCACAAATGTCTGGAATCTGTCAAGTATCTCGCCGTTTTTGCAGAGCACCGCGCCGATTTCGATTATGCTGTCCTTATCGTACCAGAGGCCGGTTGTCTCGATATCGAAGGCCACGAACTCCCCGTCAAGTGGCCAGTCGCATTCACCGCTCACAACAATCCTGTCGTCGATGTCGTTTACAAAATAGGCCTCTACGCCGTAAAGCACCTTTATCTTATCGCCCGCCGCGTGCCACGCCTCCGGGAACGCCTGGCACACGCCGTGGTCTGTTATCGCCACGGCCTTGTGGCCCCAGGCTATAGCCTGCTTTACGGCGGCTCCCGGGTCCGAGAGGGCGTCCAGCGAGGAATACCTTGTGTGCAGGTGCAGCTCCACCCGCTTTTCCTCCGCCGTATCCTGCCGCACCTCTTTTTTGGCCGTAACTATGTTCACAGGCTCCAGCGTTATGTCCCCGTCGTAGCGGTTATAGCTCACAGCGCCGCTTACGCGCAGGTACTGGCCCGCTTTTATGCTGTTTACTATCTCCCCGGCATTTTCATCAGTCATGAATTTTGTGACCTTTATAGTGCCGGTATAGTCGGTAATGTCAAACGACATCACCCAGGCGTTGCGCTTTGTTATCTCCCGTGGCTCGGACGCCACGACCTCGCCCTCCACCACAATTCTGCCGGATTCCAGAGTGACCGTGCCTATCTCCACGGCCTCGCCCTTGAAATTCCTGCCCATTATCACCTCGCCCGGAGCGTCCTTCTTTTTGGCCGCGGGCGCGGCCTTGGGCGGCAGGACCTGGGTTATCTCCACGCGGCTCAGTCCAAAATCCTGCGCTATGGCGTTTTCTATCATGCCTATAAGCACCGGCGCCGTAAAATCCTTCATCCGCAGAGTTATCCTCATAGTGCGGGCGGCCTGCTCCACGGTGGCGTTTACCACATACGCCTCCGACAGTATCTTATTTAATTCCTCATTTTCCGTGCACACGGAAAACATGTCGTAAAAGGGTACCGCCTTTTCCTCAGTCATTGCCGGGTCCTCTCCATCCGATAATATCTATAAGCTCGTCCACAAGGCCCTCCATGGGGACCTTTTTCACTACCTGTCCCTTTTTGAAAATAATTCCCTCGCCGCTGCCGCCGGCGATGCCGTAATCGGCCTCCCTGGCTTCTCCGGGGCCGTTTACCGCGCAGCCCATTATGGCCACTGTTATGTCCATGGGGCATCCGGCAAGCCGCCGCTCCGCCTCCTGGGCAGTGCCTATAAGGTCAATATTGCACCTGCCGCAGCTTGGGCAGGATACGAAGGATATCCCGTCCTTTTTAAGGCCCGCGGCCTTCAGCATGGCGGCGCCCGCCACAGCCTCCCTTTCCGGGGGCGCCGTAAGGGAGACACGGACGGTGTCCCCTATCCCCTCCATAAGCAGAGTTCCGATGCCCACGGCGGATTTCATTATCCCCATGTACTCTGTGCCCGCCTCTGTGACCCCAAGGTGCAGAGGGTAGTCCGTCTCCCGGGAGAGGAGCCGGTACGCCTCCACCGTAAGGGGCACGCTGGACGATTTTACAGAGATGCAGATATCGTCAAAATCAAATTTGTTGAGAAGCCGCACATGTCCCATGGCGCTCTCCAGCATGGCCCTGGCCGTAACGCCGTATTTTGCCAGAAGCTCCTTTTCAAGGCTGCCCCCGTTGACTCCTATGCGTATGGGGATATTCCGCTCCCGGCAGGCTTTTACAACCGCTTTTACATTGTCCTCGCCGCCTATGTTGCCGGGGTTTATCCTTATCTTATCGGCCCCGGCCGCGGCGGATTCCACAGCCAAATTATAGTCGAAATGAATATCTGCGACAATGGGAATATCTACCTGAGACTTTATATCGTATATGGCCCGGGCCGCCCTGATATCGGGCACCGCCACCCGGACTATGTCCGCCCCCGCCGTCTTTATTTTCTTTATCTGCTCTACCGTCGCGGCCACGTTATCCGTCTTTGTGTTGGTCATGGACTGTACGGAAACCGGGGCGCCGCCGCCTATCACAACGCCGCCCACATTTATTTTCTTCGTTATCTTTCTATCCATTATCCCCTGATTATCCTCACTATGTCGTTAAACATCACAAACGCCATCAGCGCCAGCAGCAGCACCATGCCGGCGGCGTGGATATAGCCCTCATATTTGGGGTTTATCTTCCGGCGTATTATCTTCTCAATTATGACCGTGACTATAAGGAAAAATATTCTGCCGCCGTCAAGGGCCGGTATGGGCAGCATATTCATCACGGCCAGATTTACGGCGATAAAGGCGCAGAGATAAAATATTGTCCGCAGGGCGGCCCCGGTGCTCTCCGCCTCCTCCCCCACCTGGTTTATGGTGGAGACTATCCCCACAGGCCCCGAGAGGTCAGAGACGCCGTATTGTCCCGTCAAAAGCCCCTTAAGGCTCAGTACCACAGTCCTCACAAAGTCCACGGTGGTGTACCAGGAGTATTTGAGCTTATTTATTACCGTGGGCTCCGCCACCTTAAAGGAGACTCCGTACCGCAGCTCCGTGCCGCCATTGCCGTCGTCGTATTCGTGTTTTTCAAATTTGAAATCCTCAAGCGTTATCTTTTCTCCGCCGCGGATTATCAC
Source organism: uncultured Oscillospiraceae bacterium (assembly GCA_964495095.1). Classification (GTDB taxonomy): domain Bacteria; phylum Bacillota; class Clostridia; order Oscillospirales; family Oscillospiraceae; genus CAZBUH01. Next base: position 4,426 of record CAZBUH010000036.1, read on the forward strand.
CATATCCACGGTGTCATTATCCGCCATTGACATATAGGTGGAGAAATCCCCGGAGGTGTAGATCCTGGCCCCGTCTATTTTCCAGATGGTGTCGCCCGCCATAATGCCGTTTTCCCCTTCATAGGGAAAGCCCTCGGCAAGCTCCGATATGGTCGGCTCCACAAAGCCGGTGGAGCCGGCCAGGAGGCATATGACAATTATAAACCCCACCAGGAAATTCATAAAGGCCCCGGCCGCCAGTATTATGGCCCTCTGCCAGGCGGGCCTTGAGGTAAACGCCCTGGGGTCCTCCAGCTCCTCATCCTCGCCCTCCATGGCGCAGTAGCCGCCGATGGGCAGAATGCGCAGGGAATATTTTGTCTCCTTTCCCTGCTTGTTCAGTATGGGAGGCCCCATGCCCACAGAAAACTCGTTCACCTTCACATTGAAGAGCTTTGCAAATATGAAGTGCCCGAATTCATGTATCGCTATAAGAAAACCAAACGCTAAAATCGCAATAATTATATACATATGCTCTCAGTATACTCCCTGGCCTGCCTGTCGGCCTCAAGAATGTCGTCAATACTGCCCGCCGGGGCCCTCCAAAGCCGCTCCGATGTCTCGCTGACTGCCTCATATATCCTGTTAAACCCGATTTTATCCCGCAGGAACAGCCCCACCGCCGCCTCGTTTGCGGCATTCATAACGGCGCAGGCCGCCCCGCCCCTGGAAGCCATGTCCATGGCCAATTTAAGGCATGGGAAATTTTCCGTGTCCGGCTCCTCAAAGGTGAGCCCGCTCAGCTTCATAAAATCAAGCTCCGGCGCGATACATTCCATACGTGCGGGATATGTCAGGGCGTACTGTATCGGTATGCGCATATCGGGGCAGCCCAGCTGGGCTATCACCGAGTTGTCCGCATACTCTACCATAGAATGTATGACGCTCTGAGGATGTACTATCACCTTTATCTGCTCTCCGGTCACGGAAAAAAGGTGCATCGCCTCAATAAATTCCAGGCCCTTATTCATAAGGGTGGCGGAATCCACCGTTATTTTCGGGCCCATGGTCCAGTTCGGATGCTTTAAGGCGTCAGTCTTTGTCATTTTTTCCAGTTGGCTTCTTTTCATACCGCGGAACGGGCCGCCGGAAGCCGTGAGAAGTATGCGCTTTAACGCCTTTCTCGGGTTTCCCTGAAGGCACTGGAATATAGCGGAGTGCTCTGAATCCACCGGCAGTATCTCCGCCCCGCTCTCCCGGGCGGCCTCCATAACCATGGAGCCTGCGCAGACCAGCGTCTCCTTATTTGCAAGGGCCACGCGTTTTTTTGCCTTTATGGCCGCCATTGTGGGCTTTAACCCCACGGTGCCCATCACGGCCGTGAGCACCGTATCGGCCTCCTCCATGGACGCGGCCTCCGTAAGCCCCTCCGTACCGGAGAGGACCTTTACATCCGTGTCGGCAAGCCTTATCCTAAGCTCCGCCGCACCTGCCTCATTACAGCAGACCGCGGCGAGAGGCCGGAATTTTCTGGCCTGCTCCTCCAGAAGCCTTACGCTGCTGTTTGCCGCTATGGCGCAGACCTTAAGCCCCAGCGCCTCTATCACCTGAAGGCTCTGGCGGCCTATGGAGCCGGTGGAGCCCAAAACAGAAATACTCTTACTCATATCGCTGCCTTTTCATTTTACTATGGCCGGCAGATATTCGACCATGAAGAATATCAGCGGCGCGCAGAAAACCATGCTGTCAAATCTGTCCAGTATACCGCCGTGGCCCGGCAGCAGGTTTCCGTAATCCTTGATATCATATTGCCTTTTTATAAGGGAAAAGGCCAGATCCCCCGCCTGGGTCACTAAGGTGCCCAGGGCCCCGTAAATCCCGAGATACAGGAAATTTACCTGGAAGCCAGCGCAGAATTTCATAATAAGCCCGTATATTATAAGCCCCAGTATGGCGGCCGCATATCCGCCTATAAAGCCCTCGACGGATTTTTTGGGGCTTACTCTCGTGACCTTATGCTTTCCCAGGAACACTCCGGCAAAATACGCGCCCCCGTCGGCCACAAAGGCCGTGATAAACGGGATAAGAACGAGGTATTTCCCGTGTTCCGGTATTCTCAGCCGCACAAGGGCCGATAAAAACCCCGGCACCACCGCCCCGGCGAAAATAACCGCCAGCACGGAGGAAAAGCTTATCTCACGCTCTGTGCCGTAAGCGCCGATGGCCTCTATAAACGCCAGCACCATCAGCAGAAACAGTGCGCCCATAAATATATCGTCACCATAGCCCAGAAGCCAGCCAAGGGGTATCGCCGCCGCGGAAACAGCGGCGTACACATACATCCGCAGATGTACCGCCGCCTTTGTAGACTTTATAAGCTCATAGGAGGCCACGGCGCATATGGCCATCACCACCAGCGTCAGGGCGATTGGCGGCAGGAAAAACATAATTACGAAAAGCAGAGGCACAAATACCGCCGCGACTAAAATTCTCGCTTTCATACCTTCTTTTTTCCTCCGTCCTGCCTGTTTACGCCGCCGTAGCGCCTGTCACGGCGCTGGTACTCAACCAGGGCCGCGTCCAGATCGTGCGTTGTGAAGTCCGGCCACAGCGTGTCGGTGTAGTAAAATTCAGAATACGCCGCCTGCCAGAGCAGAAAGTTGGATATCCGCTCCTCCCCGCTGGGACGGATTATAAGGTCCGGGTCCGGCACGCCGGCGGAATAGAGGTAGCGGCTGAAATTTTCTTCCGTAAGCTCCGGAGGATTTTCGTCCTCCATATAACGCCTTACGGCTCTCAAAATCTCATCCCTGCCGCCGTAGTTTACGCAGATATTCACCTGAACTCCCTCGTAGCGCTTTGATATCTCCTCGGTCTCGGATATGAGACGCTGAAGCTCCGGGGACAGTACGGATATATCCCCGAAAAACTTCATTTTGACCCTGTCCTTTTCCATTTTGGCTATCGCCTCATGGAGATATTTTTCCAGAAGGCCCATTATGGTCTCCACTTCATCCTTGGGCCGCTTCCAGTTTTCAGTGGAAAAAGCGTACACGGTCAGGTACTCTATGCCGATATCCTTGCAGTAGGTGGCTATTGTGCGGAAGGTCTCGGCGCCTACGGCGTGGCCGGCGCTTCTGGGAAGGCCACGCTTTTTTGCCCAGCGGCCGTTGCCGTCCATTATTATCGCAATATGGCGGGGCAGCCTCGAAAAATCAGGCTCCCCCGCCCTTCTCCATGAAAATGTTTTCATATTGAGGAAAGTTCTTTCTCCTTCTTCGCAGTGATGTCATCTATGTCCTTTATATGCTCGTCGGTGAGCTTCTGCATATCCTTTTCAATGTCCTTAAGGTCGTCCTCGGTTATCTCGGATTTTTTCTTCTGGGCCTTGAAAGCGTCCATAGCGTCCCGGCGGATATTGCGGATAGCCACCTTGCTCTCCTCGGCGTACTTGTGCACCTGCTTTATAAGCTCCTTGCGGCGCTCCTCGGTAAGCTGGGGGAAAACGAGACGGATTATCCGGCCGTCGTTCTGGGGATTTATGCCCAGATCGGAGGTCTGGATGGCCTTTTCAATGCCCTTGAGGCTGCTGGCGTCCCAGGGCTGGATAACGAGGGTCCTGGGGTCCGGTGATGATATGGCCGCTATCTGCTGTATCGGCGTGGGGGTGTTGTAATAGTCAACTGTTATCTGGTCCAGCACGGCGGCGTTTGCCCTTCCCGCCCGGACGGATGCGAACTGGCTCTGGAGTGCGTCAATAGTCTTCTTCATTTTATTGGTGTACTCTGTATACATGGTTTTTCCTCCTTGTTATTTCGTCACCACGGTGCCTATTTTCTCTCCCATTATGACCCGCTTTATGTTTTCCGGGTCCTTCAGCGCGAAAAGTATCACCGGTATATTGTTGTCCATCGAAAGGGACGTAGCCGTGGAGTCCATCACCTGAAGGTGCTGGGCCAGCACCTCGTCGTAGGTTATGGAGTCGTATTTTATAGCCGTGGAATCCTTTTTTGGGTCGGCGCTGTATACCCCGTCCACATTTTTGGCAAGCAGGATAACGTCGGCGTTTATCTCTGCCGCCTTAAGCACAGCCGCCGTGTCAGTTGAAAAATACGGGCTTCCGGTGCCGCATCCGAAAATGACAACCCTGCCCCGGTTTAGGTGCTTATCGGCCTTGAGCCTTATGTACGGCTCCGCTATGGCGCGCATTTCAATCGCCGTCTCCACCCGGACCTCAACATCCATCTGCTCAAAAATATCCGCCAGCGCCAGACAGTTCATAACGGTGGCCAGCATACCCATGTGGTCCGCCCTGGAGCGCTCCATCATGCCGCCGCCGTCCTTCACGCCGCGCCAGAAATTTCCGCCGCCGACGACAATGCCCATCTGCACTCCCGCATCGACGCACTCCTTGACCACACTGCAGACACTTCTTATAACGTCAAAATCCAGCCCGAAGCGTTTATCCCCAGCCAGTGCTTCTCCGCTTATTTTGAGAAGCACCCTCTTATAAACCGGTTTTTCACTGCTCACAGCAATACCTCCAGATTTTTCTCAAGTATATACATGTGTTTATTCTAATATATTTTAGGCTAAATTGGAAGAGGGTAAACGCAAAAAATCAAATTTATATCTCTTTCTTGTGTCATATCATTTTAGCCATACGCCAAGATTTTTTCGCTCCGCCGCAGCGCCGTTAAGCCGTGGAGCCGTCCGAAACAACCGTAAAGCCTTTTATTCTTCCCTCCCCCGTGTTATAATATAAAAAATATTAAATTATAAAAGGGGGATAAAAAATGAAAATAACATTCATCGGTGCAAACCACGAGGTCACAGGAAGCTGCACCATGATAGAGTGCGGCGGCAAGCGTATGCTTATCGACTGCGGCATGGAGCAGGGCATAAACACCTTCGAGAACGTCCCGCTGCCGGCGGCTCCCGGCGAGATAGACTATGTTTTTGTGACCCACGCCCATATAGACCACACCGGCAATTTGCCCCTTTTATACAAAAACGGCTTCCGCGGCCCCGTCTACGCCACAAAGGAGACCTGTAACCTGTGCGACATCATGCTCCGGGACTGCGCCCACATCCAGATGTCAGAGGCGGAATATCAGACGAGAAAATCCCGCAGGGCCGGCGGTGACGATGTGCCGCCGCTGTATGACTTAAGCGACGCCGCCGGCCTTGTGGCCCTGATGCGCCCCTGCGACTACGGCAGGGTCATACAGATAGACGAGCATGTTTTCGTCCGTTTTACAGATATAGGCCACCTGCTGGGCAGCGCCTGCATCGAGCTCTGGCTCCAGGAGGACGGGACAAAGAAAAAGATAGTGTTCAGCGGCGACGTTGGAAATACAAACCAGCCCATCATAAACGACCCGAAGCCGGTTGCGGAGGCGGACTATCTGGTTATCGAGTCAACCTACGGCGACAGGCTCCACGATGCGCCGAAAAACGAGCATATAACGGCGCTGGCGGAGTACATACAGAAAACCCTGGACAGGGGCGGCAACATAATAATCCCCTCCTTCGCCGTTGGAAGGACGCAGGAAATTCTGTATTTTATCAGAGAGATAAAAAATTCCGGAATGGTCACAGGCCACGACGGCTTCCCGGTCTACGTAGACAGCCCCCTTGCAAACGAGGCCACCTCGGTATTCATCCAGTGCGACATGTCCTGCCTTGACCCGGAGACCACGGCCATTATGGAAAAGGGCGACAACCCGATAGTTTTCGACGGGCTTCACAACTATGTGTCAACGGAGCAGTCAAAGGCCCTGAACAGCGATCCCACGCCGAAGATAATCATCTCCGCCAGCGGCATGTGCGACGCGGGACGTGTGCGCCACCACCTTAAATATAATCTTTGGAACAGGAAAAACCTCATCCTGTTTGTGGGCTACCAGGCCAGGGGCACCCTGGGCAGATCCATTGTGGACGGGGCTAAAAGCGTAAAGCTCTTCGGCGACGACATTGCGGTGAACGCCGAAATCGCCGCTTTGCCGGGCGTCAGCGGGCACGCGGACAAAAACGGGCTTCTGCGCTGGGTCTCCCAGTTTGAAAAGAAGCCGGAGCAGATATTCGTAAACCACGGGGAAGACAGCTCATGCCGTGAATTCACACGGTGCCTCAGCGAGGACATGGGCCTTAACGCTTTCGCCCCCTACAGCGGCACGGAGTACGATTTGGCGGCCGGTAAATTTATCACCGTCACCGACGGCGTGCCGGTGAGCAAGAAAGCCGCGGCAAAGGCCAGGAAAAAGACCTGCTTTGACGCCCTTATGGCCGCTGTACAGAGGCTCATGGGCATTGCGAAAAAAAGCGAGGGCCGGACAAATAAGGATTTGGGCCGCTTCACCGGCGAGATAAACAGCCTCTGCGACAAATGGGAAAAATAGACAGCCTCCGGGGCGCCGGATAGGGCCGCCGAAATACGGTACGGGTTTGACTCCCGTCAGCTTAATTTTACTTGACAGAAAGCACCGCAAAGCGGTAAACTTATATTGATATTCACAAACTAAGAGAGGTGACAAGAATGGACGCAGGCGGCAGTAACAGCGGCGCGGTTTCGGGCCGAAGTCGGCATGGGTACGGCAGGCTTCCTGCGCCCGTTTCCGGCCTCTGATATCGCGCCCTTACTTCCTGCTTCTCAACCGAACCCGGCACATATGAAGAAACGGAGGGAAGGACTTGAAAGAAACTGCATTTGTACTGGAGGAATCAATAACCAGGCTCCTTGAGGGAAAAAAGTACGCCACCCTCAAGGATATACTCTCCACAATGAACTCGGCGGATATCGCGGCACTTTTTGAGGAGCTGCCGGAGGATAAGCTGCCGCTGCTTTTCAGGCTTCTGCCGAAGGAGCTTGCGGCGGAGACGTTTGTTGACATGGAGAGTGAGGAGCAGGAGCTCCTTATAAAAGGCTTTTCCGATAACGAGCTGAAGGACGTTATCGACGAGCTGTACGTTGACGACGCCGCGGATATCGTGGAGGAAATGCCCGCCAATGTGGTAAAGCGGATATTAAAGCAGGCCGACCCGGAAAAGCGGAAGATGATAAACGAGATACTCAACTACCCGGAGGACTCGGCCGGCAGCATAATGACCACGGAATATGTCACGCTCCGTCCGAACATGACAGCCGAGGCCGCTATAAAGCGCATACGCCGTACAGGCGTCGATAAGGAGACTATCTACACCTGCTATGTAACGGAGGACGACAGGCGGCTTCTTGGCTTTATATCCATAAAAAACCTTATTCTGGCCGAGGAAGAGGACGTTATCGCGGATATTATGGAGTACAACACCATAGCCGTGAACACCCTGGACGATCAGGAGGAGGTCGCCCAGATGTTCAGTAAGTACGCCTTTATGGCGCTGCCGGTGGTGGATACGGAAAACCGCATAGTCGGCATCGTCACAGTGGACGACGCCCTTGACGTCATGCAGGAGGAGGCCACCGAGGATATCGAAAAAATGGCCGCCATCCTGCCCTCTGAAAAGCCCTATCTCAGAATGACGGTATTTGAGATATTCAAGCACCGCATCCCCTGGCTCATGCTTCTTATGATTTCAGCCACCTTTACGGGGATGATAATAAGCGGCTTTGAAAACGCCCTGGCCTCCTACGTGGCCCTGACGGCGTTTATACCCATGCTCATGGACACAGGCGGGAACTCCGGCTCCCAGGCATCGGTCACCGTAATCCGCGGAATATCCCTTAACGAGATAGAATTCCGGGATCTGGCGAAGGTCATCTGGAAGGAGCTGCGGGTAGCCGTCATATGCGGCCTTACGCTGGCGGCGGCCAATTTTGTGAAGATATTCCTGGTGGACAATCTGCTGCTCAAAACTCCGGGCATAACGCTCCAGGTGGACGCCATAGTCTGCGGCACACTTTTCCTCACGGTAATCTGCGCAAAATTTGTAGGCTGCACGCTGCCCATGATAGCCAAAAAAATCGGCTTCGACCCGGCGGTTATGGCAAGTCCCTTTATTACAACAATAGTAGACGCCATATCGCTGCTCATATATTTCCAGATAGCCTCCAGGGTACTGGCGTTATAAAAATCATAGCCCCGCTGTAGCTTTACATGCGGGGCTTATTTCCTGAAAGGGTGTAAAAACATGCTGATAGACAGAGAACTATGCGTTAAATGCGGAAGCTGCGCCCGCTCCTGCTCCATGGGCGTCATAAGGATGGGCGAAAACGGGCCGGAGATAAATCCCAAACGCCGCTGCATACGCTGTATGCACTGCGCTGCGGCGTGCCCCGGGCAGGCGGTGGTTTTTGAGGATATCCCACGGGAAAAGCTGTACATAAACGCGCCTGACAATGAGCTTCAGCGGATAATCGCCTCCCGCAGGAGCATACGCCATTTTAAGCCGGAGCTGCCGCCCAGAGAGCTTATCCGGTGGGCGCTGGATATGTCCTCCTACGCCCCCAGCGGGAAAAACGTCCACGACAACCGCTTTTCCGTCATATGGGGCCGGGAGCAGGCACAGCAAGTGACGGACATGGTATTAAACTGGTGCGGCGAGAATAATAATTCTACAGAGCTTATAAAGCTGGCGGAGCGCGGTACGGACCTGCTCATGTGCCACGCCCCCTGCGTCATAGTGGGCTGGTGCCCGGAGGACTCTTTGAATCCCTGCGTGGACACGGCTATAGCCATGGAGACAGTGGAGCTGCTTTTATTCAGCAAGGGGCTTGCCACCTGCTGGGGCGGGTATCTCAGCCGCATTTCAAACAGCTTCCCGGAGCTTAAAAAGCTGCTGGGCGTACCGGAGGGAAGCAGGGTCTACTGTTCGCTTATGGCGGGTTACGCGGACAGGGAATCCTACCCGAATATCCCCTACAGGCCGGGTGTGGAGGTAAATTGGCTGGAGTGACCGGCGGCGGGACTTTGGCTCTGCCCTCCGCTTCCGGGATAATCCTCTTTTTAACAGCGGTAATGAAAATTTGTTAAGGTGTTTATAATCTATTTATAAATATGGGATATATTATAATCAAATCAGTTTATCGGGACGTGGGAATCGATGTTTGGCTATATCGTTGCCGACAAAAACGGGCTGAGTGAAGCTCAGCTTCTCCGTTACAGGGCTTTTTACTGCGGACTCTGCCGTAAGCTGAGGGAGAAGTACGGCCATCTTGCACGGTTTACGCTGAATTACGATATGACCTTTCTCATAATGCTCCTCTCCTCGCTTTATGAGCCGGAGGAACAGAGCGGGACGGAAAAGTGCGCCGCCCACCCCCGCATTAAGCACGGCTATGTGGTGAATAAGTACACCGAATACGCCGCCGATATGAATATCGCCCTCACCTACTACAAATGCCTTGACGACTGGCACGACGACAAAAGCGTTTTAAAGTGCGGCATGGCAAAATTATTGAAAAACGGCTACCGGCGCGTCAAGGGCCAGTACCCCAGGCAGTGCTCCCAGATAGAGGCCGGTCTTGAGGGCCTTGCACGGCTGGAAAAGGCCGACAGCCACAACCCCGACGCCGCCTCCGGCCTTTTCGGCAGGATAATGGGCGAGATATTCGCCTATGAGAACGATTACTGGGCGGACAGGCTCCGGGCGGCGGGCACGGAGCTGGGGCAGTTTATCTACATGATGGACGCCTGTATAGATTTAAAAACCGATATCCGCTACAACAAGTGGAATCCCCTCAAGGGCTTTTCCGAAAAGCCCCTTGGTGAGTACAGGGATATGCTGACGATGCTCATAGGCGAGTGTACCATAGAATTTGAAAAGCTGCCGCTGGTGCAGGACCTGGATATTCTGCGGAATATCCTCTATTCGGGTGTTTGGCAGAGATATAATGCCGAATTGGCAAAGCATGGTGATGTGAAACATGGCAAATGACCCATATGAGGTGCTTGGCGTATCGCGCACGGCGACTGACGACGAGATAAAGGCTGCCTACCGTCGGCTTGCGAAAAAATACCACCCGGATTTGAATCCAAACGACCCGGAGGCCGCCAGGAAGATGAACGCCATAAACGCCGCCTATGACGAGATACGCAATCCCCAGCCGAAAAGCGAGCCGGGGGGCGGCCAGGGCGGCGCTCAGGGCGCCTACAGGCAGTATCAGCAGGGCGGCTATTACGGCGGCTTCGGCGGCGACTACAGGTCAAGGCAGGGCCAGGCCGGCGGCTACAGCTTCCCGGAGTTCAACACTGCCGCCCACTATATACGCTGCGGCGAGTGTGCCGCAGCCCTGCGGGTATTAAATTCCATGCCCCAGGAAAAGCGGAACGGGCAGTGGTACTATCTCAGCGCCGTGGCGAGCTACAACAGCGGGAACAGGATAATCGCGTTAGAGCACATAAAGCGCGCCGTACAGCTTGAGCCGGATAATCAGGAGTACCAGCGTGTGCTGAACAACATGCAGGGCGGCGGCCGCGTTTACAACGATTTCGGTGAGGATTTCCGCACCGGCGCGGTGGTAAAACCCGGGGCTATCTGCCTTGGGCTGTGCCTTGCCAACATGTTCTGCCGCTTCTGCGGCTTCGGCTGCTGAATCAGCGCCCGCCTCCCGCGGGCGCTTTACGGAGGGAAGGTTTTCCGGGGCACCCGCCCCGGAAAAATAGTATATCCGCGGCTTTTGCCGCGGAAGCGTTTTGGGAAAGGAAAAGTTCATGGCAATAATAGGGATAGATTTAGGTACGACAAATTCCTGCGTTTCGGTTATGGAGGGCGGCGAGCCCGTTGTAATCCCCAACGCCGAGGGCGGCAGAACCACCCCGTCCGTGGTGGCGTTTTCCAAAAGCGGGGAGCGGATGGTGGGCCAGACAGCGAAACGCCAGGCGGTGACAAATCCCGACAGGACTATATCCTCAATAAAGCGGGAAATGGGTACCGATTACAAGATAAAAATAGACGGGAAAAGCTACACCCCGCCTGAGATTTCGGCCATGATACTGCGCAAGCTGAAAACCGACGCGGAGGCTTATCTGGGGGATACCGTTACCGACGCCGTAATAACCGTGCCGGCCTATTTTACCGACTCCCAGCGCCAGGCCACAAAGGACGCGGGCCGGATAGCCGGGCTTAACGTCCAGCGCATAATCAACGAGCCCACCGCAGCAGCACTGGCCTACGGCGTGGACAAGGAGAGCGCCCAGAAAATAATGGTGTACGACCTGGGCGGCGGCACTTTCGACGTGTCGGTTCTGGAGGTCAGCGACGGCGTTATAGAGGTGCTTGCCACGGCGGGAAACAACCGTCTTGGCGGGGACGACTACGACAAATGCCTTATGGACTACCTGCTGGCCCAGTTTAAGGCCGAAAATAAAATCGACCTTTCAAAGGACGCCGCCGCAATGGAGCGTATAAGGGATGCGGCGGAAAAGGCAAAAATTGAGCTGTCCGCAATGAACAGCTCCACTGTAAACCTGCCCTACATCGCGGCAGTCCGCTCCGGCCCCGTCCATATGGATATAACGGTGACAAGGGCCAAATTCGAGGAGCTCACCCGCCATCTGACCCAGAGCACCCTGGAGCCTGTTCGCCAGGCCATGGGCGACGCGGGGCTTAAGCCCTCGGATTTGTCGAAGGTCCTGCTTGTGGGCGGCTCCACAAGGATGCCGGCGGTCCAGGAGACTGTGCGCTCCTACACCGGAAAAGAGCCGTTCCGGGGGATAAATCCAGACGAGTGCGTGGCCATGGGCGCTGCGCTGCAGGGCGGCGTGCTGATTGGCGAGGTAAAGGGGCTGCTGCTGCTGGATGTCACTCCCCTCTCCCTTGGCATCGAGACTGTAGGCGGCGTTTTCCACAAGCTTATAGAGCGGAACACCACCATACCGATAAAAAAGAGCGAGGTCTTTTCCACTGCGGCGGATTTCCAGACCTCCGTGGAGGTAAACGTCCTCCAGGGCGAGCGGGAGATGGCCCGGTACAATAAATCCCTGGGAAAATTCAGCCTCCGGGGAATACGGCGGGCTCCGAGAGGCGTGCCGCAGATAGAGGTCACTTTCACCATAGATGTGGACGGCATCGTAAACGTCACGGCCCGTGATATGGACACGGGAAAAATGCAGGACATAACCATAACCGCCACCTCAAACCTGAGCCAGTCGGACATTGACAAGGCCATCCGGGACGCGGAGGAATACGCGGCGGACGACGAGCGCTTCCGCGAGGAAATAAGCCTGAAGGAGGATGCCCAGAGGACGCTTACGCAGGCCGAAACAGCCGTAAAAAGCATGGATAAGCCCCAGCGGAAAGCCATGGAGCCTTCAATAAAAAGGCTCAGAAAGGCTCTGCGCGGAAAAGATAACGCCGAGCTCCAGGCGGCCCGGGACGAGCTTAAAGGGATGCTCGGGGAATAATATAGGCAGCGCTGCTATGCCCCCCAATTTCAAAAACCATGCCCGCCGCTTTCTATTACAAAATTAAAAAGCCGCCGGCAATACCGGCGGCTTTAATTTTAAAGCTTTATTTTACGAGGCTTGCGATTTCCTCA
>CAZBUH010000037.1:0-16452 GCA_964495095.1 uncultured Oscillospiraceae bacterium
TCACGCCTGTCCCAGAGAAATGCGGGTTACTGTTTTACGAGCACCGCCCTTTTGCGGGGGCTTTTTTCTTTTCCGGGGGAATATAAAAAGAGCGGCGCCTGCTTTGGCGCTTTGCCGTATGCGGCGGCATTTTCCCTGAGATAAAGGCTGTCTCTTTGCCTTGAAAACTTACAATCTTTATGATAAACTTTTTATATAGCTGTCCGCCCGGACCGGGCGGCGTTTTTTTAACATAATTGTCAAAGCGGAAAACAGAAAGAGGTGCTTGATTGCTCGTTAAAACCGAACTATTTGAAAAGTTTAAGGAAGCTGTGCGCTCGGTGCTGCCAATTGCCGCCATTGTGGCGGCGGTGTGCTTCTGCCTTGTGCCGGTGACAACGGATCTGATGCTGTCGTTCCTTATAGGCACGGCGATGCTCATACTCGGTATGGGCCTTTTCACCTTCGGCTCGGAAAAATCCATGACGCTGATAGGCTCATATGTAGGCTCCCGTATGACAAAATCCCGCCGGCTGTGGCTGATATTGGCGGTAAGCTTCCTGCTGGGCCTGTCCATAACCGTTGCCGAGCCGGACCTCCAGGTGCTGGCAGCCAATGTGCCTCACATAGACACGGCGGTGCTTATAATAACAGTGGGCGTGGGCGTGGGCCTGTTTCTTATGATATGTATGATACGCATACTGTTCGGGATCCGGCTTAAGTGGCTGCTTGCGGCGCTTTACGCGGGGGTGTTCCTGATGGCGGCGTTTTCCGACAGGGATTTTCTCAGCGTCGCCTTTGACTCCGGCGGCGTGACCACCGGCCCTATGACGGTGCCGTTTATTATGGCTATGGGCATGGGCGTGGCCTCCATACGCAGCGACAAAAACGCCGAGGCCGACAGCTTCGGGCTTGTGGCCCTGTGCTCCATAGGCCCTGTTTTGGCTGTGATGGCCCTGGGCTTTATCTATAACGACGGCGGCTCCGGGGCCTATGCGGCGGGGGAGGCTACGGGCTATTCCAGCACGGTGGCGCTCACCGGCGGGTATCTCCGGGCGCTGCCGGAGTATATGAAGGAGACGGCCTTGGCGCTGGCTCCAATAATGGCGTTTTTCCTGATATTCCAGCTTGTGTCCCTGCGGCTCCACAAGGTGCCGTTTTTCAGGATAATTATCGGGCTGGGCTATACATATGTAGGGCTGGTGCTGTTCCTCACCGGCGTGAACGTTGGTTTTTCGCCTTTGGGCACGGTGCTCGGAACTCTGATGGGGTCGGGCTGGACAAGGTGGCTGCTTGTCCCTCTGGCGATGCTGATGGGCTGGTTTATCATCAGGGCGGAGCCGGCGGTGCACACCCTGAATAAGCAGGTGGAGGAGGTAAGCGCCGGGGCGGTCTCCGGCAGGGCCATGGGCCTCAGCCTCTCCATAGCCGTGGCTGCGGCAAACGGCCTTGCTATGGTGCGGGTGCTGACAGGCGTCAGCATACTGTATTTCCTCATACCCGGCTATCTTGCGGCGCTGATATTGGCGTTTTTCGTGCCGCCTATGTTCACGGCAATTGCCTTCGATTCCGGCGGGGTGGCCTCCGGGCCTATGACCGCTGCGTTTATGCTGCCTTTTGCCATGGGCGCGTGCCAGGCGCTGGGGGGCAGTGTGCTGACCGACGCTTTCGGGCTGGTTGCACTGGTGGCTATGACGCCCCTTATAACGGTGCAGACTATGGGCGTGATTTATGTGGTAAAGGCCAAAAAGACGGTCGCCGCAGAAACGCCGGAAGCCTTCGGCGACAGCGAGATAATCGAACTGTGGGAGGCGGTCTGACATGGAGCTCTATTTTTTAATAACGATTCTGGACAGAAACCGGAAGGACGACATGACGGCCCTGCTCCACCACAATAAGGCGCAGCTTGTGCTGAGCCTGCTGGGGCGCGGCACGGCCACAAGAGAGCATCTGAGCCTTTACGGGCTTGAGGCCACGGAAAAAGCCGTGATCTGCTCTGTGACCGGAGGCGACCAGATGCGGCAGATAATAAAGTCGGCAAAGCGCCGCATGTTTATAGACATACCCGGCAACGGCATAATGCTCGCCGTGCCGGTAAAAAGCGTGGGAGGAGGACGTACCTTGGCATATTTTACAGATAATACCGCGCCGGATAACTCGGTGCCGGTCATGAAATTCGACTATGAGCTCATAGTCATCATTTTAAACGAGGGATATACGGATACGGTCATGAACGCCGCAAGGCCCGCCGGAGCCGCCGGAGGCACAGTGCTCCACGCAAAAGGCACCGGCGCAAAGCAGGCTGAGAAATTTTTCGGCGTGTCCCTGGCGGACGAGAAGGAGCTTATATTCATAGTGTCGAAGGCCGGAGAAAAGGGGAAAATAATGAAGGCCGTGGCCGACAACTGCGGGCCCGGCACACCGGCGGGGGCAATAGCCTTTTCGCTTCCTGCCTCCGAGGTGGCGGGACTGAGGGTTTTGGAGGACTAAGCGCCGGGGCGGGATTCTGCAATGCGGCCCGCCGGGATTAATTAAAAAGCTATGGGAGGTAGTTATTATGCCGAGCAGCGAATTTATAAACCGCAGTGGGTGCATCTGGGACAGATTTTCATTCCAGGGCAAGAGTATGGAGGAGATTAGAAAGGGCATGGACGACAGCGTTATGTCGGAGCTTAAGCTGCCGGCAGGGGTTATGGTGACCCGCGGCGAGTGCGGAGGCGTGCCGGGGCGCTGGGCCAGAAAAGCTGAAGAAAACGGGAAGCTGATGTATTATATACATGGCGGCGGCTTTACGCTGGGCTCCTCGGGAATACCCATGCCTTTTATAACTGAGCTGGTGAGCAGGCTGGGTATCGCCTGCTTCTCCATAGATTACCGGCTGGCCCCGGAGTATGTCTTTCCCGCCGCCGCGGAGGACGTTCTGAGGGGCTATCTGGGACTTTTGGAGCTGCGTTACAGGCCGGAAAACATAGTGGTGTGCGGCGAATCCGCCGGCGGCTCTCTCAGCCTTGCGCTGCTGCACCAGCTAAAAAAAGAGGGCGCGCCCTATCCGGCGGCCGCCGTGGCCCTGTCGCCTGTGACGGACGCCCGGCCCCGGATGGAGAGGAGCGGCAATAAGGTGATAAACGACCTGCCGGACACCGACGAGGTGTGGCGCATATACGCCCCCGGCGCCGACAGGGAGGACCCCAGGCTGTCCCCGGCCCTGGGCGATATGACGGGCTTTCCGCCGGTGTTCCTGTTTGCCGGCGGTGCGGAGCCTCTGGCGGCGGACTCTCTGGAATTTGTGCGGAACGCCGTGCCCCAGGGGGTGGACGTGCGGCTTACCGTCGGCAGGGATATGGTGCACACCTATCCTCTGGACCTTTTCGACTACCCGGAGGCCATGGAGGCCTTTGAGGAGATAGAGCTGTATTTCCGCCAGCGGCTTAATATCAAATAGACGCAAACCGGAAAAATCCATAAAATGGCTTCAATATTTTGACTTTTATATTCCTGAGCCGCCGGGCAATAATAGCACCGGTGATAAAAATGAGCATAAAACACATAGGCTCCCAGACAGTGTGCCTGCAGAACCCGCCCTCCATAATCGGAAGCGCCTGCTCCGTGGGGAAAAAAGAGGGCGACGGGCCCCTGAGGGACAGCTTTGACTATATAAGCGAGGACAGCTTTTTCGGGGAGGCCACATGGGAAAAGGCGGAGAGCGCCATGCAGAAGCTGACTCTGGGCATGGCTCTTGATAAGGCCTCCGTGCCCCCAAGCGCCGTGGAGTACATTTTCGCGGGGGACCTTTTAAACCAGTGTACCGGCAGCACTTTCGGCCTCCGGGATATGGGGATACCCTTTTTTGGCCTGTACGGGGCCTGCTCCACAATGGCGGAGAGTTTGGCGCTTGCGGCTATGATAATCGACGGCGGCTTTGCCGATATGACGGCAGCGGTGACCTCCTCCCATTTCTGTTCGGCGGAGCGGCAGTTCCGTTTCCCTCTGGAATACGGCGGACAGCGACCGCCCACGGCACAATGGACTGTGACCGGCTCCGGCGCGGCCATTTTGGCGGCCCGGGGAAACGGGCCGTATGTGACCCATGTGACGGTGGGAAAAATTGCGGATAACGGCATAAAGGACGCCAGCAATATGGGCGCGGCCATGGCCCCCGCGGCTTATGACACCCTCAAAGCCCATTTTAACGATTTATCCCTGAAGCCCTCGGATTACGACCTGATAGTTACCGGCGATCTTGGGCTTGTGGGCCGGTCAATCGTGGTGGACTTCTTTAAAAAGGACGGGCTGGACATCGCCCCGAACTACAACGACTGCGGCCTTATGATGTTCGATCTGGAGGCCCAGGACGTGCATGCGGGGGGCTCCGGCTGCGGCTGCTCCGCCGCCGTGCTGAACGGCTACCTGCTGAACGGTATGCGGGCCGGGAGATGGCACAAAATACTTTTTGCCGCCACAGGCGCCCTTATGTCCACAGTGTCCTCACAGCAGGGGGAGAGCATACCCTCTATCTGCACGGCCGTAGCGATTTCAGATACTCCGGGGGTGACGGCATGAGCGTTATTTTAGACTATGCAAAAGCGTTTCTGGCAGGCGGGCTTTTCTGCGCCGTAGGCCAGATACTGATAGACAAGACAAAGCTGACGCCGGCCAGGATACTCACGTCCTATGTGGTGGCCGGGGTGATTTTAAGTGCGGTGGGACTTTATAAGCCGCTGGTGGAGTGGGCCGGGGCCGGGGCCACGGTGCCCCTTACCGGATTCGGCCATACGCTGGCCGAGGGCGTGCGCAAGGCCGTGGCGGAAAAAGGCGTGCTTGGCGCGTTTACAGGCGGATATTCCGCCGCCGCCGGAGGCATAACCGCCGCTGTGTTCTTTGGATTCCTGGTGGCGCTTATCTTTAAACCGGGCGATAAGAGCTAGATGCGGCGCAAAAGGCTTGGCGGCGTATTTCGGCTTTCCTGACAGACGCAAAAACAGTGCGGGATTAAATCCCGCACTGTTTTTTTGCTTATAGATTGTCAAAAGACGGCACTAGACCTCAAAATCCTCATGTGAGTATTCCTCAAACCTGACCGCCGTTCTCTCCGGCACCCTTTTTAGGGGGTCGTAGGAAAAATGCCCGCAGCTTGCGCCGAGGGACAAAACGCCCTTTTTTATGCAGACGGCCTGGGTCTTGTTTATCCGCTCCGAGTGGCGGCAATAGGCGCACATGGGCTGTATATCTGCTCTGAAAAGCATAAGCTCCACCTCTGAAACATATATTGACAGCTTAATTATACATGCCTTCCGTGCTTTTTTCCACACCTTTTTGAAAATATACAGACAATGCCGAAAATTACCGCAAGGGCCGCGGCGCTTATGAGCGAGACTAAAAGCGAGGTCTTAAAGCCCATGGAGGCGATGCCCGTGACCTGCTCGGCGAGGTACGAGGCCACGGCGGTGTCCGGCGTAAAAATTCCCGCGAGAAAATAGGTAAAAACGGCCGCCAGTATGCCGTGGAGGAATTTCCCTATAATATATGTCTTTGCCGAAAGGCCGCTGCCGCTTATAAAGGACAGCACCTGGCAGTGTACCGAGAGGCCGGCCCAGCCCAGCATAAACGCCGCCAGAGCCATGGAGCTCTGCAGCTCGCCGGCCGCGCCCTTCAGGGACCAGACGCCGGAGGAAATTTCGATTATTCCAGTAAGCAGCCTTTCCGCCCATATGTCGTCAAAGCCCAGAGGCGAGAATACGGCCCCTATGACGTCCGACAGAAACGGCATCACCCCGGCGGTGAAAAGGAGCTTTATAAAGACGGTGAAAAATATTACGAATCCGCAGA
Source organism: uncultured Oscillospiraceae bacterium (assembly GCA_964495095.1). Taxonomy (GTDB): domain Bacteria; phylum Bacillota; class Clostridia; order Oscillospirales; family Oscillospiraceae; genus CAZBUH01. Next base: position 5,806 of record CAZBUH010000037.1, read on the forward strand.
TATTGAGGCTGGACCGGAAGGCCGAGGCCACGGAGCCCGTGAACGCCGCCGGGAATTTTTCGGATTTCGCCGCCTGGGGCTTTGCCCTTACGTTTGCGCTTTTCCCGCCCCATTTTCTGAAAAGCACGCCGATGCAGACTGAGGCTGCCGTATGTGACAGGTACAGCAGCAGCCCCACAAGGCTGCTGGAAAATATCCCAGCCCCGACGACGCCGAGAATAAAGGCCGGGCCGGAATTGTTGCAGAAGCTCAAAAGCCGCTCGGCCTCGCTTTTTGTGCAGCTTCCGTTTTCATAGAGGGAGATAACGGTTTTCGCGCCCACAGGGTAGCCCCCGATAAAACCCAGCACGAAGGCCGTGGAGGCGGCGCCGCCCACGTTGAAAAGGGGCCGCATTACAGGCTCCAGGAGCCTGCCCAGTTTGTCCGCCAGCCCCAGCCTCACCGCCATTGAGGACAGCACGAAAAACGGGAAAAGCGACGGCACGATAACGTCGGCGCATATCTGCACGCCGCTTTTCGCCGCTCCGACGGACTCCTGCGGAAACATGACAAGCCCCGCCGCGGCCGCGGCCATGGCAAGGCAGACAACAATATCGTATATCCTTTCTCTGAGCTTAGTATTCAAAAATATCCCTCCCCGCAAAAGTATATCTATGCCGCGGCTGTGGTAATTTTGCCAACTCCGGCATAAATATTAGCGGGGTGGGGCTTATGAAGTATAAAAAAACCGCTGAGTTTCTCGACAGGGCGGCAGATTTTTTCGATTTGCCCAGCGAGGTGATCTCCGGCGCCGCCATGGTGACGATTACCGGCGAGCGGACGGTACGGATAGAAAACCACCGTGGGGTGGAGTGCCTTGAAAGCGGCTGCGTAATAGTGAAAACCGGGTCGGGGCATATCCATATCCGGGGAGCGGGTATGACGCTCACCGCCATGAGCGGATCTGAATTGCTTGTTTCGGGGAAAATTTCCGGCATTGATTTTGAGGAATGAAAAATGGGAAAAATACTTGGTATATTAAAGGGAGAGGCGAGAGTAAAGGTGCTGTGCGGCAGCACCGCCGGCTTTATAAACCGCTGCGCCGCAAACGGCATAGCCTTCCGCAGAATGGAGCGGACCGGGGACCGCGAGCTTGCGTTCCTTGTACCGGACAGGGAGATAAAGCGCGTAAAGGAGCTCGGCTCCAGGTGCGGCGCGCAGGTTACGGTGGAAAGGCGCCGGGGCATAGGCTTTTTGTTCCATAACATAAAAAAGCGCTACGCACTTTTGGCGGGGCTTCTTTTTTGCGTGGCCGCAGTGTGGACAGCGTCGCTTTTTATATGGGAGATAGACGTTACGGGAAACGAGACCGTGCCCACCTCCAAAATACTGACGGCGCTGGAGGAGGAGGGGCTTTCAGTTGGAAAGTTGGGCCTTACGGTGGAGCCCGACAGGCTGAAAAACGCGATGCTGCTGAAAATCGGGGAGCTGGGCTGGATAGCCGTAAATATAAACGGCAGCAAGGCCCATGTGATAGTGCACGAGCGCGTGCCGATGCCGGAGCTGGTGGACGGCAGCATACCTACGGTGATATATGCGGAGAAAAGCGGGCTTATCACTGATATGACGGTCTTAAGCGGAAAAAAGACAGCCGAAAAGGGCGATACGGTGATGCAGGGCGAGGTGCTTGTGACCGGGGTCATGGACAGCCTTTCGTCTGGAACAAGGTTTGTCCACGCCATGGCGGAGGTACAGGCGAGGACCTGGTATGAAATATCAGCACAAATGCCGCTTAAATATAGTATAAAAACCTACACCGGTGAGGCCATAGAAAGAAAATCAGTAATTTTAGGTAAAAAAATAATAAATTTTTATTTAAATGGTGGAAAAGTGTGGGCAATGTGTGATAAAATACAGAGTAGCAGTACTCTGACCGTGCCGGGAGGCGGAATTTTGCCAATAACTATTGTAACGGACACCTATTATCAGTATAATACAGAAGATACTGAACTTACGGCGGAGCAGGCGTCGGAGCAATTGCAGGAGCGCCTTATCGGGAGGCTGAAGGAGAAAATCGGCGACGGGCAGATAACCTCTGCGGAATTTGAAACAGAGGTATCCGGCGGGGCGGTTACGGTAACGATGCGCGCCGAGTGCCTGGAGGAAATAGCCGGGATAAGACGCCTTACCGAAGGGGAGCTGAGAGCGGGCGCCGCTGAAAATGAAGCTGCCGCCGCCGAGTGAAGATGCAGGATGGCCGGCGCGGCCAATCCGCCTTAAAATCCTTTTTAGCCGCCTTTCCTTTCAGGGAAGGTACGGCGCCTGTGAGAAATTTTAAATACGAAAGAGGATGGATAATTCCAAATGACAGAAAAGGTAATGAGCATAGACAGGATGGAAAACGTGATAAGCGTTTTCGGCTCATTTGACGAGAATATGAAAATAATCGAGAGCGACCTGGAGGTAAAGGTCACGGACCGGGATTCCGAGCTGCGGATAACGGGGGACGGGGAAAACGTCATGTATGCCGAGCGGGCCATCGACGGCCTTATAAACCTGGCGGCCAAGGGCGAGAATATCGACACCCAGACGGTGCGGTATATCCTGAAGCTGGTGAAAGAGGGGGAGGCCGACAAAATAGGCCAGCTCGCCCACGACGTCATATGCGTGACCGCCAAGGGAAAGCCCGTAAAGGCAAAAACCCTGGGCCAGAAGCGTTATGTGGAAGCGATAATGAAAAACACCGTCACAATGGGCATAGGCCCCGCCGGAACGGGCAAGACGTATCTGGCCGTGGCCGCCGCGGTGGCGGCGTTCCGGGAAAAGAGCGTAAACAGGATAATCCTCACAAGGCCCGCAGTGGAGGCCGGAGAGCGTCTGGGCTTTCTGCCGGGCGACCTCCAGAGCAAGGTTGACCCATATCTGAGGCCGCTTTACGACGCCCTTTTTGAAATGCTGGGCGCAGAGACCTACAATAAGTATCTGGAGCGGGGGAATATCGAGGTGGCCCCGCTGGCGTATATGCGCGGCAGGACACTTGACGATTCGTTTATAATATTAGATGAGGCTCAGAACACCTCAAGAGAGCAGATGAAAATGTTCCTCACGAGGCTGGGCTTCGGCTCAAAGGCCGTTATAACCGGCGACATAACCCAGATAGACCTGCCCGCCGACAAGGTGAGCGGGGTAAAGGACGCCATGAGGATTTTAAACGGCGTGGAGGATATAGCCATCTGCCGGCTCACAGGCTCCGACGTTGTGCGCCATGTGCTTGTGCAGAGGATAATAGAGGCTTACGAAAATTTTGATAAGAAAAACGAGCAGAACAGAAATAAAAAGTAATTATACAAAGGAGATGGAGCACAGTGATAAAGCACAAGATATATGTTAAAAGGCAGCGGCAGGGTCTGGGCGACAAAGCGGCTACCCCTACCATACGCCGCTGCATCCGGGCCGTCCTCGAGGCAGAAGGGGTTGAGGTGCCATGCGAGATAAGCGTCCTTATCACCGACGACAAGGGCATACAGGCCATAAATAACGAATTCCGCAAATTGGACAAGCCCACGGACGTGCTGTCCTTCCCGATGCAGAACTTTAAGCCCGGGGCTTTTGACCCGGCCGACGGTGAAATTGACCCGGACACCGGCCTTATCCCCATGGGAGACATAGTAATATCCGCCGAGACCGCGTCCCGTCACGCGAAGGAGTACGGCAACTCGGATACACGTGAGACGGCATATCTCACCATACATTCCATGCTTCATCTTCTGGGCTACGACCATGAGGATGAGGCTGAGCAGAAGGCGGCCATGAGAAAGCGGGAGGAGCTTATCCTCGCCAAAGTGGGATTTACAAGATGATAAAAAGCTTCGGCTGGGCGTTTAAGGGGATATTCAGCTGTATAAAAAGCGAGCGCAATATGAGAATACATACGGCGGTCGCTTTTTATGTGACGGCGGCCGGGCTTATGGTAAGGCTGACACGGGCCGAGTGGCTCTGCGTTGTCGTCTGCTTTGGCCTTGTCATGGGCATGGAGCTTTTGAACACCGCCATAGAGAATTTATGCGACAAGGTATCCCCGGAGTGGGACAGGGCCATAGGCAGAACCAAGGACCTGGCTGCCGGGGCGGTGCTCGTCTGCGCCGTATTTTCCGCTGCTGCGGGCTGCATAATATTTGTAAATAAGGAGCGCATCCTGGCGGCGGCGGAGTATCTGGCCGGCCACATACCCGCGGCGGTAATTTTGGCGCTTTCGCTGCCCATCGCTATTTTTTATATTGTCGGGAGAAAGAAAAAATGATTGAAAAGACTGCAATGGTGGCTCTGATTGGGCGGCCAAACGTGGGAAAGTCCACCCTCACAAACAGGCTTGTAGGCGAGAAGGTCGCGATAGTCACAAATAAGCCCCAGACTACACGGAACAGGATATTCGGGGTGGTGAATTCCGGAAATGCCCAGATAGTCCTGATGGACACCCCGGGCTTCCACAGGTCCAGGAATAAGCTGGGCGACTATATGGTAAAGGTGGCCTCCGACAGCGTTGCGGATGTGGACGCGGCGGCGCTTATAATTGAGCCGGTGGCTTCCGTGGGGGAGCAGGAGGAGCAGCTTATAGAGCGGATTGAGCAGGTAGGGGTACCGTCGGTGCTCATAATAAACAAGATAGACACGGTTGCAAAGGAGGAGCTCCTGGCCGTTATAGCGGCATACTCCGCAAGGCACGGTTTTGACGCGGTGATACCGCTCTCAGCCAAAAACGGCGACGGGGTGGAGGAGCTTTTGGATGAGCTTAAAAAATACGCCCAGGAGGGCCCTCAGCTTTTCCCGGACGGTATGGTGACGGACCAGCCGGACAGTCAGATAGTGGCGGAGCTGGTGCGTGAAAAGCTTCTTTTGTGCCTCCGGCGTGAGATACCCCACGGCACTGCAGTGGAGGTCACAAGGTTCTCCCAGCGGGATACCGGCATAATAGACGTGGATGTGACGATTTACTGCGAAAAGGAGAGCCACAAGGGTATTATAATAGGCAAAAACGGCGCCATGCTCAAGAAGGTCGGAGAGCTCTCCCGCCGTGATATAGAGCGCTTTATGGGCGAAAAGGTTTTCCTGCAAACATGGGTCCGTGTGCGGGAAAACTGGCGTGATAGCGAGGTATTTATAAAAAATCTTGGATATAATTGCGATCTCTCCAACTGAAGCTCCTGAAAGCCAATTTAAGTCCTATGCTTAAAATTATCACTGGCAGATAAAAAATCGCCTGGAATCCGCGTAAGCACTGTGCTTTAGCAGATTCCCGGCGATTTTTGTTTACAGACCCGGAAGAATGTGTTACAATTATAATAAAGTCAGAAAATGAAAAGGAGGCATATCAAATGAAGAAAATCTGTCTGACAAAGCTGCTCTGCATATCGCTGGCCGCGGCTGTGCTTTTCTCCGGCTGCGGAAACGCCGGCACGCCGGGGAATACAGGGGACGGCGCCTCCGCTTCCGCGCCGGGAAGCGCCGTCAGCTTTGATATGCAGTCTTTATCCGATAGCGTTGAGCTTCCGGAATATGTAACATTTGCGGTGGAGGACGGTACAGCCTCATATCCCGCATCCGCGGAGGTTTACCCATATGTCCCGTTTGATTTTGAAGCCCGGGAACAGGATATCGCCGATATGCTGTCCGGCGGCTCAGCAGTCAGGACGGAAAGCGGCGTGTGGGAGTGCGATTCGGACGGGTACTCCATCAGCATTGAAATTGGGAAGGGCACGCTGCGCTATTCCAAAAATTATGTAAACGGCATGGGCCGCGATGCCCTGGAGGAGATTATCGACTATACCCCTGCACTGGAAAATTCGGTGGACGCCCAGATATGCTGTATAGAGAAGGAGCGCTATGCGCCGGACGGCGAATTAAACGGTCTGCCTTTGGCGGACGCAAAGGAGGCCGTGATGGATATTTTCGCCGGGCTCGGCTTGGAAAACGTCAGCATAATCCGCTCTTACGCCATGGATGCGCAGACGATGAATCAGAGGCTGGAGGAGTCGCTGGAGGCCTCGCGGGATATCGTTTTTAAGGACGATGAGCTTTTTGAGAGCACCTTGGGCGAGCTCCTTGATCTGGAGTTTACGGAGGCCGACGAGTGCTACATGTTTATCCTTGAGATGGATATTGACGGCTGCGGCTCCCTGACCGGCCTGAGCACTTCCGCTATGCAGTCCGTAGACGGGATTCAGATGTACTGCGTATATGGCCGGGAGGGGCTTGTGAATCTCCGATGCGATTGGATCCCCGACCTGTCGGGCGCGGACGCTGAGAGCGGCGGGGCCGTGATATCCCCGGAGGAAGCTATGAAAATATACGTTTCCGAATATGCGGAGCGGACGGAGCGCGAGATGTCTCTTAAGGATATCCGCTTTGCATACTGCTTGGAGAGGGACGCTGATAAGATCGTTTCGGCGGTGCCGGTGTGGCTCTTTATCACGGAATATGAGAAAACACTGGAGTACACGGCGGTATATAATGAGTATATCGCGGTTAACGCCTTGACCGGCGAAGTGATTTAAGGGACAGGGCAGGATAAGACGCCGGCGCCGGGGGAAAAGGGGAAGGCCCTATTCCGCCGCGCCTACGGCGTTGGCGATATAAGACCGCACCTGGTCGCGCTCTATGCCGAGAGCGGCGGCAAGCTCACCGAAAAGCAGATCCTCCGCGCGGCGCATAAAGCGTTCATCCACGGCGCCCAGCTTCTTTTTGAGCTTTGTATAATACTGCTGCTTGGCGTAAATGGACATTGTAAGCTCCACCAGCGTCCGGCAGTCATGGGATTTGAGGGCTGTGTCGTAGTGCTCGGAAAGCTGGCTGAGTACACGTGAGTGATAGGCTTCAGCGTGGATGTTCGGTATTTCGGAAATCAGCTTCTCCGCCTCGGCTTTGGATATGACCGGGCGGGTAAAGACCTTGGTGCTGTCGGCGGGAGCTTGTATTGTGCAGTTCTGATACAGGGGCTTTAAGAAATAATACTGCCTGCCGTCCCGCTCAGATATATCCACAATGCGGCATACGCCCGTGCTGCTGTAAATTATGAGTTCTCCCACGCTGTACATTATATAAGCGACCCCCCATAAAAATATCGTTCAGGCTTATGTTTACTTTAATTATAGCACATTTTTTGCCCCGGATGTAAGCAAAAATTTACGTTATTAATACTTATAATTTAGAGAATATATTTTTTTTTGCTTGCAAAACATCAAAAGGGAATTGATATTCAGGAGAAAATGTTGTAAAATGTGTTACAGCTTACTGAAATACTAAGGAGGATCGTCTATATGAAAAAACTTGAGGCCGATATTGCTGTTGTCGGCGGCGGCATGTCCGCTCTCACGGCTGCGACTCAGGCGGCAGAAAAAGGCGCGAATGTTATTGTATTTGAAAAGGGCTCCACTCTTGGCGGCGCTGCAAACATGGGCATGGCCCTGTTCGCGGTGGAGAGCAAGTATCAGAGGGACCAGATGGACACCTACACAAAGGATGAGGCGTTCAACTTCTTCATGGAGTACACCCACTGGAAGGCGGACGCAAAGCTGGTACGCCGCTGGTTTAATATGTCGGCGGGCACCATCGAGTGGCTGGAGAGCTTCGGCGTTGAGTTCCTGGGCGCTTACAAGTATTTTCAGGACAGCAAGTGCACTCAGCACATGGTAAAGCTGCCCGGCACCACGAAGCCTACGGAGCGTCAGGCGTCCTATATGATAAAGCTCATGACCGACTACGCCAACGAGCTGGGCGTACAGTTTATGTTCAACACCCCTGTTAAGAAGATCCTTACCGGCGAGCAGGGCCAGGTGCTGGGCATTATGGCTGTTGACGAGAGCGGCGAAGAGGTGGAGTGCCTTTCCGACGCCGTTATCGTGGGTACCGGCGGCATTGGCAACAACGTGAAAATGATAAAGGATGAGCTGGGCTATGAGTGGGGCAAGGATATGTTCACCTTCCGTATCCCCGGCATGGACGGCGACGGCATCAACATGGTATGGGAAATCGGCGGCGCCAAGACCCCCCTCAACATGGAGATCATCTACAACACCCCCGGCACCACCGATGTATTCAAGACCCTCTCCGAGGTTATGCGTCAGCCCTCCTGCATAATGGTTTCCCCAGAGGGTGAGCGCTTCATCAACGAGCGCATCATGAACAACACCACCTTCACCGGAAATTCAATTCTCCAGCAGACAGGCCACAGGGCTTATTCCATCATCGGCTCTGACGGTATCGAATACTTCAAGGAGCACGGCCTCGACTATATCACCTATCACCACAATGTAAAGGATATGACAAACTGGGAAAAGGAAAAGGCCGCCTATTTCTCCGGAGCTGCCGGAGACACCGAGAACTCCGTATTCGGCGCAGGCAACGGCGTTTCCTACAGAGACGAGAGCAGCGATGAGCCTGAGGAGCAGAACTTCCGCGAGTGCAGCAGCCTCGAGGAAGTGGCGGAGTTCATCGGCTGCCCCTATGAGACTCTCAAAAAGACCGTCGACGAGTATAACACCTATGCCGGCGGCTATGATGCACAGTTCGTAAAGCCCGCCAAGTACCTGCGGCCCATCACTGGCGACAAATTCTATGTGGCACGTCACTTCCCCTCCGGCTACGGCTCCCTTGCCGGGCTTAAGGTAAACCAGAACATGCAGATACTCAATAATGAAAATAAGCCGATCCCGGGCCTCTACGGCTGCGGCAACGACACGGCCCATGTTTTCGCAGGGGAGTACTGCTTCTATCATCCGGGATCCACAATGAGTTACGCCGTAAACTCCGGCCGTATCGCAGGTATGGAGTCCTGGGACTACATCAACAGCGATGATTTCGTAATGTGATCACCGGAAACCGTAAATTTAAGCCGCCCCGGGCAAGCTGCCCCGGGGCGGTTTTTGCGGTGGCATATACTTGACTTTGCGGATAGCATGATGTATACTAACTACAGTAATTAATTACAGGAGGAGTTAGGAAATGGGAAAAATCAGGAAAATACTGGCTCTGCTTCTTGCAATTTGTGTGTTCACGGCCCTTGTGCCTGCTGTAAGCACCGGGGCGGAAGCGGCTTGGGACGGCTCCGCCGCGCTCTTTTACGACGGGGGCAGCGGAACGTTTGACGATCCCTATATAATCAGCACGGCGGGGGAGCTTGCCCTATTCCGCGACCAGGTCAACAGTGGAGATAACTCCATCTGCGCCAAGGTCGTAAAAGACATCGATCTGGGCGGAGTACCGTGGACTCCTATAGGCCTTACCCAGACCGGCTACAACGGCGTTTTTGACGGCGGCGGCTGGGCGATCAAAAACCTTAAGCTCAGCACGGTATCCGACCCTATATCCGTAAAGCGCCCCACAAAAACGTTTAAAATGCGTGTGGCGGGCCTTTTCGGTATTATAGGCACGGAAGGCTTTGTGAAATATGTAAACCTGGACGGCTCCGTAACGGGCAGCATTTCAAATACAAACAGCTCCTATTCCATCTATATCGGCTCTGTAACGGGCTTTAACTTTGGCACCGTGGAGGAGTGCTTCGCTACCTGCACGTTTACAGACCTTACCATTTCAAATAATAACTATATCGGTATAGGCGGTATAACAGGAGACAGCTCCGGACCTATAAAAAACTGCTACTATGTGGGCACTATGAAAGTGACGCTCACCGCCACAAAGACCGGCCTTAATCACTACGTGGGCGGAATAGCGGGCTATTCCGGCGCCGAAATATCAAACTGCTACAGCGCAGCCAGCGTGACCGTAAGCAGCAGCGCGAAAACCCTGTATAAAGGCGCTATCACCGGCGTCAGCTATTACCTCAGCGATATTACAAATTCTTTCTATGATAATCAGGTCAACACCTGGACATCGAATGTGACAGGCGCCACATACAGCAGCGCCAAGGGCCAGAATCCGGACGGATGCGGAGGAACCAGTACGGCCAACATGAAATCCTGGTGGATGCCCGGCAAGCTTGGCGATGTGTACAGATACGACACCGATAAGGTGAACAGCGGTTATCCCATCCTTGCCGTTATGACCTACGGCGAGCTAGCAAACGAGCACACCTGGTACACAGACGAGCTTGAAAGCTACGATATAGACGAGGCTACGCTGAACGAGCTGGTGCCCACGTCCCTGTGGAACAAGGACCTGACAAAGAACGTGACCCGCACTGAGTTTGCGGGAATCGCCGTAAACCTCTACGAGACGCTTTCCGGTTACACGGCGGAGCCTGTGGCCGACAACCCGTTTAGCGACACCAGCAATGACGATATACTTAAGGCGTATAATCTGGGCATCACAAACGGCGTGTCCGCAACGCAGTTCGACCCGTACAGCTATATTTCCCGTCAGGATATGGCCACAATGCTCACAAGAGTTTATAAGAAGCTCTATTTCAGCGGCTGGACCCTGGAAAACGACGGAAATTACACTCTGGCGTATGATATGCCGGCACCCTTCGCAGATGACGCGCTTATAGCCGGCTATGCGAGAGATTCGGTTTACTTTATGTATTCCCAGGGAATACTCAAGGGTACAAACGGGTACTTCTACCCCTATGCCGCAGCAACAAATTCCACGGTGGGCTATGCAACCCGTGAGCAGGCGATACTCACAAGCGTAAGATATTATAGCTGCAACAATTAG
>CAZBUH010000038.1:0-16045 GCA_964495095.1 uncultured Oscillospiraceae bacterium
CACCTCCCGCTGGGCCGAGGCCCTGCGCGAGATGTCCGGCCGCCTTGAGGAGATGCCCGGCGAGGAGGGCTATCCCGCGTATCTGGCCTCCCGCCTGGCCCAGTTTTACGAGCGGGCGGGCTGCGTGCAGTGCATGGGCTCTGATGGGCGCCGGGGCAGCCTTACGGCGATAGGGGCCGTGTCCCCTCCGGGCGGCGATATTTCCGAGCCGGTCTCCCAGGCCACAATGCGCATAGTGAAGGTGTTCTGGGCGCTGGATTCCTCCCTGGCATATGCAAGGCATTTCCCGGCCATAAACTGGTTAAACTCCTATTCCCTTTATCTCAGCTCGCTAAGGCCCTGGTACGACAGCAATATCGGAGAGGGCTTTATGAGGGACAGGGACAGGGCCATGGCCCTCTTACAGCAGGAAGCGGACCTTCAGGAGATAGTAAAGCTTGTGGGCCAGGACTCCCTCTCGGCCCCGGACAGACTGAGCATGGAGACCGCGAAAATGTTAAAGGAGGATTTCCTCCAGCAGAACGCCTTTGTGGATATAGACAATTTCTCCGACTACAACAGGCAGGCCATGCTGCTGCATCTTATAATCAGCTACGACACCAAGTGCCGGGAGGCCATAGACCGGGGCGCGGATGTGAAGAAGCTCTTTGAGATAGGCGCAAGGGCCGAGATAGGCCGGGCAAAGACGGTGCCCGTCTCCGAGTATGAGACGGTGTACACGAAAATAGCCGAAAATATGGATATCCAGATAGAGGAAGCTGTAAGCGGGGGTGATGAGCTGTGATAAAGGAATACCGCACCATACATGAGATATCCGGCCCCCTTATGGTGGTAAACAACGTAAAGAACGTCACTTATGACGAGCTTGCGGAAATAGAGCTGCCCGACGGCGGCACAAGAAGATGCAAGGTGCTGGAGGTCTCCGAGGATAAGGCCGTGGTGCAGCTTTTTGAAAGCTCCGCCGGAATAAACCTGGCCCGGAGCAAGATACGTTTCCTGGGGCACCCCCTGGAGCTGGGAGTCTCCGGAGACATGCTGGGCAGGGTGTTTAACGGAATGGGCGAGCCTATTGACGGCGGCCCGGAAATACTGGCCGATGAATATATGGACATAAACGGGCTGCCCATGAATCCCGCCGCAAGGGCCTACCCCAACGAGTTTATCCAGACGGGCATTTCCGCCATCGACGGGCTTAACACTCTTGTCCGTGGCCAGAAGCTGCCCATATTCTCCGGCTCCGGCCTTCCCCACGCCTCTCTTGCTGCCCAAATCGCGCGGCAGGCGAAGGTCTTAGGCGATGACGGCTCAAATTTCGCGGTGGTTTTCGCCGCTATAGGCATCACCTTTGAGGAGTCGGAATATTTTGTGCAGGAATTCAGGCGCACCGGGGCTATCGACAGGACGGTGCTGTTTACAAACCTTGCAGACGACCCGGCCGTGGAGCGTATAGCCACGCCCCGCATGGCCCTTACAGCCGCCGAATATCTGGCGTTTGAAAAGGATATGCACGTCCTTGTTATCCTGACGGATATAACCAACTACGCCGAGGCGCTCCGTGAGATATCGGCCGCCAAAAAAGAGGTGCCGGGCCGCCGGGGATATCCGGGATATTTATATACGGACCTTGCCACCATGTACGAGCGCGCCGGACGGCGGATGGGCAAAAAAGGCTCCATTACCATGATACCCATCCTCACAATGCCCGAGGATGACAAGACCCACCCGATCCCCGACCTTACCGGGTATATAACCGAGGGCCAGATAATCCTCTCCCGGGACCTTTTCAGGGCCGGCGTAAACCCGCCTATAAACGTGCTCCCCAGCCTTTCCCGGCTTAAGGACAAGGGCATAGGCGAGGGCAAGACGAGAGAGGATCACTCCGGCGTTATGAACCAGCTTTTCGCCGCCTATTCCTCAGGAAAGGACGCAAAAGAGCTGGCCACCATACTGGGCGAATCCGCCCTCTCCAAAACCGACCAGCTATATGCCAGATTTGCCGATGAGTTTGAAAAGCGCTACGTGTCCCAGGGGGAGGATGAAAACAGGAGCATCCGGGAGACGCTGGATATAGGCTGGGAGCTTCTCAGCATCCTGCCGGAAACGGAGCTTAAGAGGATAAAGCCCGAGTATATCAAAAAATATCTGCCGAAAAAGTAAGCGAGGTGAGCTTCTTGGCGTCCACAACTATAAATCCCACAAGAATGGAGCTTCAGCGCCTCAAGACGCGGCTGAAAACCGCAGTGCGGGGCCACAAGCTGCTCAAGGATAAGCGGGATGAGCTTATGCGGCAGTTTATGGAGATAACCCGCCAGAGCCGCCAGCTCAGGGCCAGGGTGGAGGAGGGCCTCAGCCGGGCCAACGCCGCCATGACCGTGGCCTCATCGGTTATGAGCCCGGAAATGCTGGAGCAGGCGCTTCTGTACCCTAAGCAGAGCGTACAGGTGGATACAAAGCTTAAAAATATAATGAGCGTCTATGTGCCGGTGTACAAATTCAGCACAAAAAGCGAGTCCGGAAGCGAGATATTCCCCTACGGCTTTGCCCAGACCTCCGGGGAGCTGGACGACGCCATAAGCGCCCTCTCAGAGGTTTTCCGCGATATGCTGGAGCTTGCCCAGGTGGAAAAGACGATACAGCTTATGGCCGACGAGATTGAAAAGACCCGCCGCCGGGTAAACGCCCTGGAATACGTGATGATACCGGAAACAGAGGCAAATATAAAATATATCTCCATGAAGCTGGAGGAAAACGACCTCTCTACAAAAGTGCGGCTTATGAAGGTGAAGGACATGGTGCTTCAAAAGGCCCACAATTACCGGAATTGAAATATTGAGCCGCCCGGGGTATAATAGCACCGGGCGGCTTTGCCGTTCCGGGGCCTATTTTTTACGGAGAGGATTTTGCGCATGAAATATACGACTGTTGTTTTTGATCTGGACGGTACGCTGCTTAATACCCTTGACGACCTTACGGACAGCGTAAATTACGCGCTGGAGTGCTTCGGCCTGCCCCTGAGGAGCAGGGGGGATATAAGGCGCTTCGTGGGAAGCGGGGCCCGGAAGCTTATGGAAAGGGCAGTGCCCCAGGGGGAGTCAGACCCGGATTTTGAGGAGATATTCAGCACGTTTAAAACGCACTACAGCAAAAACTGCGAAAATAAGACGAGGCCCTACGACGGGATTCCGGAGCTGCTGGGCAGGCTGGCCCGAAGCGACTATAAAATGGCCATCGTGTCAAATAAATTCGACAGCGCCGTAAAAAAGCTCTGCGATAAATTTTTCTGGCAGTATATATCCGTAGCGGTGGGAAATTCCGACGGCGTAAAGCCAAAGCCGGCGCCCGATACCGTTTTCAGGGCGTTAAAGGAGCTGGGAAGCCTGCCGCCGGAGGCCGTGTATGTGGGCGACTCCCAGGTGGACATAGAGACCGGCAGAAACGCCGGGCTGGAGGTAATAAGCGCGGCCTGGGGCTTCAGGACAAAGGAGGAGCTTAAGAGCTCCGGCGCGAAAACGGTAATAGAAAAGCCGGAGGAGCTTATTAAACTGATATAAAAAACACATGGTACTGTTTTCGGCGGTACCATGTGTTTTATCTTTAATTGCCCGCATTTTGCGCCATCGCCTGTCTCCCGGTAAAACGGGGCGTTTTTAAAAATCAGCCCTTCAGATGGTTTATCATGCTTGCCAGGTAACCGGCCCCAAAGCCGTTGTCGATATTTACCACCGACACGCCGCTGGAGCAGGAATTGAGCATGGAGAGCAGCGCCGCAAGGCCCCCGAAGGAGGCTCCGTAGCCCACGCTGGTGGGCACCGCTATAACGGGACAGCTCGCAAGGCCGCCCACAACGCTGGCGAGAGCGCCCTCCATCCCGGCGATGGCGATAATGACCCGGGCGGACATTATCACGTCCAGATTTGAAAGGAGCCGGTGAAGCCCGGCTACGCCCACATCATAAAGCCGCTGCACCTTATTGCCCAGGGCCTCCGCTGTAATGGCGGCCTCCTCGGCCACCGGAATATCGCTTGTGCCGCCGGTTATGACAAGCACCGTACCCACACCGTCAGGCTCCGGAAGCGCGCCGGCCACGCCCACACGGCTCAGTTCATCGTATTTTAGGGGCAGGGATTGGGCGGTAAGCTCCGCAGCCTCCCGGGACATGCGCGTTATAAGCACCGTCCCGGCGCCGTTTTCCATAAGGGCGGCGGCTATGTCCCGTATCTGCTCCGGGGTTTTCCCGGCGCCGTATATCACCTCCGCCGCGCCCTGGCGCAGCGCCCGATGGTAGTCGGGCTTTGCAAAGCCCAGATCCTCAAAGGGCCGCTTTTTAAGCTCCAAAAGGGCCTCCTGGACGGAGACGCCGCCGGAGGCAACCTTTTCCAGAAGGGCCTTTAAATCGTTTTCCATATTTCCTCCTTCAGCGGCAGGCAAAGTCAAGAAGCACCCCGCTGTAATATCTGCAAAGCTCTTCCTCTATCACCTGACGCAGCTCCAGCGCTTTGGAAAGCTGGCTCTCGGGAAGCTGGAGCCGGGCCGCGCCGTTAAAATACCTGATCCGGAAGTCCGAAAAGCCCAGGGAAAACAGGAAAGCCTCGGCCTTTTCCGTGTTTTTCAGAAGCTCCGGACTTATCTCTGTCCCGGCGGGAATACGGGTGGCGAGGCAGGCGTAGGCGGGCTTATTCCAGGTGAAAAGCCCGGCCTCCCGGGACAGGGCGCGTATGCGCTCTTTTGTAAGGCCGCATTCCCGGAGAGGGGAACGGACGGAAAGCTCACCCAAGGCTTTCATGCCGGGCCTGTCCCCGGCGTCGTCAGAGGCGTTGGTGCCGTCGATTACAAGGCCAAAGCCGTCCGCCGCCGCACGCTCCGCAATAGCGCCGAAAATGGCGGATTTGCAGAAATAACAGCGGTTTTCCGGATTTTCGGCCACGGCCCTGTTCTGGAGCACGTCAAGCTCCAAAACCGTCACCCGGACGCCCAGAGAACCGGCCAGAGCCATGGCGTCCTTATACTCAAATTCCGGCTGGAATTGGGTTTTTACATAGTAGGGCCGCACCTCCATGCCGTATTTAAGGCCGGCCCAGAGCAGATAGGACGAGTCCACGCCGCCGGAAAAGCCCAGGGCGGCTTTGGGGTTTTCTTTAAAAAATTCCTGCAGTGTCAATTAAATCACCTTTTTTCGGGTCCGACAATGGTTTCCGGCCGGTAAAAACGCACCGCAGGAAAACCGCGGTGCCATGTATAAAAATATTATAGCAAATACAGGCCGGACGGTCAATTAAAAACGATTGAAACCGGCGGCCGGACGTGGTATCATAAATTAAACAACGGGACAAGGAAAAGGTGAAGCTTTATGGATTACATTGGTCTGGACGATTTTTTGCTGTCGGCTCTCAAGGAGGACATAGGCACCGGAGATATCACCACTATAAGCTGCATTCCGGCGGAGGCCGTGTCCAGGGGCCGCTTTATCGCAAAGCAGGAGGGAATAGTCTGCGGCACCCAGGTGGCAAAGCGGGTTTTTGCCCTGCTGGACAGCTCCATAGATATGAAAATACTTATCCAAGACGGGGAAAAGGCGGAGAAGGGCAGCATTATAGCGGAGATATCCGGAAGCTCCGTAAATATCCTGTCGGGGGAGCGGGTGGCTTTAAACCTTATGCAGCGCATGTCCGGCATCGCCACAAGGACCCGCCAATCCGTGGACGCGGTGGCCGGCACCGGGGCCAGGATTGTGGACACGAGAAAATCCACACCGGGGCTCCGTGTGCTTGAAAAATACGCCGTCCGGGCCGGAGGCGGCCACAACCACCGGTTTAACCTTGCGGACGGGGTGCTGATAAAGGATAACCACATCGTCGCCGCAGGGGGCATATCCGAGGCCGTGGGCAAGGTGAGGGAGAACATACCTCACACCATGCGCGTAGAGGTGGAGACCGAGACGATGGAGCAGGTGGCCGAGGCCCTTGAGGCCGGGGCCGACATAATTATGCTGGACAATATGTCCGTGCCTGACATGAAAAAGGCTGTGGAGTTTATCGGCGGCAGGGCCATAACCGAGGCCTCCGGCAACATGGGCGACAGGGATCTGCGCCAGGTGGCGTTAACCGGAGTTGACATAATATCCATTGGTGCGCTTACAAACGCCGCCAACACGCTTGATATAAGCCTGAAATTCTACGAATGAGCGGCGCTTCCGAAATTACACGAAACTCGCCCGGGGCCATAACTCCGGGGGAGTTTTTTATATATTGAAAAATCTTTTCCCGTTTTCCATTGTGATGCGCTCCACCTCGTCCGTGGATATCTCCCGCAGCTCCGCGATTTTCGCCGCTACGTAGGGGAGGTTGAGAGAGCTGTTTCTCGTGCCCCGGACGGGCACCGGGGCCAGATAGGGGCAGTCCGTCTCGATAAGGAGCCGGTCCAGCGGCATCCATCTTATTACCTCGTGGGATTTTCTGGCGCTCTTGAAGGTAATTGCGCCGTTAAAGCCCAGGTACCAGCCCATGGACACGAGCTCCCTGGCCGTCTCCACGCTGCCGGAAAAGCAGTGGAGCTCCCCTGAAACGTCGGGAAAATCCCGTATTATCTCCATGCAGTCGGCGCAGGCTTCCCGCTGATGGACCACCGCCGGAAGCTTAAGCTCCCTGGCGAGCTCAAGCTGGCGCCTGAAAACCTGCTTCTGGATATCCCGGGGGGAAAAATCGTAATAGTAGTCCAAACCGATCTCCCCGATGGCAACTGCCCGGGGATTTTCGGCCAGCTCCCTTATACGCATGAGGCCC
This sequence comes from uncultured Oscillospiraceae bacterium, assembly GCA_964495095.1. GTDB lineage: Bacteria > Bacillota > Clostridia > Oscillospirales > Oscillospiraceae > CAZBUH01. The sequence goes on from CAZBUH010000038.1 coordinate 6,780, forward strand.
GCCTCGTCGGCGTGCTCCGCCTCGTGGGGGTGGTAGCCCACGGCGGCGTATACGAAGGGATATTTTTCAGCGATATCTAGGGCCTTTTCGGAGGACTCAAGGTCGCTTCCGGGGTCAACCACAAGGGTCACGCCGCTGCCGGCAAGGGATGACAGGATTTGATCCCTGTCGCCGTCAAATTTTTCGTCGTCGTAATGGGCATGTGTGTCAAAAATCATTGTTTACCGCTCCTATGCTGTCATGCTGTTAATATTAAGCGCCCGCCGCGCAGAGCGGGAGAGAAGTGAGGCTGCGCGCCGTCAAACTGCCGCGATTGGTATGCCCGCGGCGGCCTTAAAGGCGCTGAAGGGCACGCCCTTTAAATCCCGGCCCTTTGAATTAAAGCTCTCGCCGGGCACCATAAGGGCGGCCGGCTTTTCGTGTTCTGCCGTAAATTCCTCATATGCCGCCATATAGTCGCTTATGCAGAGAAGCCCAGCGGCCATAATGTCTCCGGAAAAAGTGAGGTTTTTCACGGCCTTTATGGAGAGCCTTTCCGCCGGCACGCCCAGCCGCTCCATGGCGGCGGAAAAGACCCCGAAGCCGAACTCGGAGGTAAGGGCCAGCACGTGACCCGGGGCGGACAGTACCGCATCCCTTATATATTCGGCCCGGGACATATCGAAGTCGTACTCCATGCTTATGCCGGGATTTACGCCCTCGGGGACGGAAAGGCGGCAGGAGAGCTTTTCCCCGGCACGCTCAAAAGCTATGCTGAATACGCCGGGCCTTGAGAGCATACCGAAAGCCTCCACCCGTGAGCGGGGGAAAACGCCGTTTATACCCGTTATCACGTCGCCCCGGCGAAGCCCCGCCTCATAGGCCGGGGAGCCCATGGCCGCGCAGGAGAGCTCCGCCCGCAGGTCCTTTACAAAGGACGGCTCCAGCAGTACCGGGCATGGGAGCCTGTCGGAGATGGGGCCGATAAATTCCCGGAGCCTGCCGTGAAGGCCGTAGCCCTCGGGGAAAATGCTCCTGTCGGCGAAAGAGGAGAAGCCCGGCATGAACACGTATACCGAGCGGGCGCCGTTCACGGCCAGGTGCGTTATGGTTTTTTCAAGGTCCTCCCAGCCGGTTATGTTGGGCATGGCCACGGTGCTGCCCTGAAAGGGGACGCCGTGCTTTTTAAGGAGCCGGGGGCTGTCTATGGCCACAGCGGAGCTTTCCGGGGAGTCGCCCATTAGCTTTCGCCGGTTTTCCGGCGAGGCGCTGTTCAGGGAGAGGTTTATGAGTATATTGCCCGTATCCCGGAGAAAGATCACCATGTCCTCCGTAAGACGCCTGCCGTGGGTGGTTACGGTTATGGGCGTTTTCGGGAAATGGCGCCTCACGGAGGATAATATCTCCCGAAATTGCGGGTGCACCGTGGGCTCACCCTCGATTATGCAGGTGGCCGAGTCGCCGATGGTTATGACCTGGCCCGGGTCCAGGTATTTGTAAGTGGACTCGATGTCCTCAAGCGGGCGGTTTGGAATGGAGGCCACCCGTATCTCCGGAGGGTTGTTCCTGTGGCTGCAAAATATGCAGGCAGAATCACAGGCGGAGGTGAGAGGCAGGATGTTGGCCTCTCTGGCGGAGTCGATTATAAGCTCCCGCAGCTCAGTTTCTGAATAGCGCATCGGAACCACCTTGGATAAAATTTTTCAAAAAGGGCTTGTAAAAATTGAAAATGCGTGGTATCATGAATACCATTCTGGTGACTATGCGGTTTTTTCCGCTAATTCCTTAAACGAAGGGAATGAGAAATTGTGCAGCTTGCAATTACGATAGTTCAGCTTTTGGCGGGACTTTTCCTTATCGCGGTGATCGTTCTTCAGTCCGGCAAGAGGTCCGGGCTCTCCGGCGCCATAGCCGGTGTTGCGGATACTTTCCTTGTGAAGAATAAGAGTAAAACGATGGATGCCCGTCTGGCCAAGATGACCAAGTGGGTAGCCCTGGCATTCGTTGTGCTTACGATTATTCTTAACATGATTTAAAGGGCGACTGAATGAAGCTTCCGCGGAAAAACCGCGGAAGCTTTTTTTGCGCTTATCCGGCGGCGCGGCGGCCTTTTGTATGCCGGCCCTTCCGCCTGGAGGACATAAAACGGCTGAGCCGCTCCACCGCAAGAGCCACTGCCCTGCGGAAAAAGATGGTGACGGGATAGGTCAGGGCGGCGAAAACCACCAGGATATAAACGGCGTCCACGCTCATTTTCGTCATGTCGAAAAGCGGCGCCAGAATTATCGCCCCGCCGAAGAAGCCGATGACGCACAGGCACATAAGGGCTATACGCAGCCTGCTGAAGGGCTTGCAGGTGTCAAAGAGCATTATGAGGCCCACGACGCCCATAAGAAGCGACGCCATTGTAGCAAGCTCCTCCTCCGGGATGCCGAACTGCCGGGCGAACATTATAACGCCCAGAATGATAACTATGTCCGTAAGCCCCGCCGGCAGGGCGCGCTTTATCACGTTGCGCAGGAATTTGCCGCTGACAAGGCTGCTGTTCGGCTCCAGCGCCAGCACAAAGGACGGAAAGCCGATGGTGAACACGCTGACCAGCGAGAGCTGGGAGACTGTTACGGGATAGGGGAAGGTCGCAAAAAGCAGTATAAATGTGAGAATAAATGAGAAGATGTTTTTTACAAGGAAAAGGGCGGCGGAGCGCTCCACATTGTTTATGACCCTCCTGCCCTCAGCCACCACGGAGGGCATGGCGGAAAAATCGGAATTTAAAAGGACTATCTGGGAAACCTGACATGCCACGTCCGAGCCGGAGGCCATTGCGATGCTGCAATCGGCGTCCTTTAACGCCAGAACGTCGTTTACGCCGTCTCCTGTCATGGCGACGGTGTGGCCCGCGGCCTTTATGGCCCGGACGAGCTTGCGCTTCTGCTCCGGTGTCACCCGGCCAAAGACCGTATACTGGCCTGCGGCGGCGCGTATTTTTTCGTCGGAGTCGAGAGTGCTGGCGTCAACGTATTTTTCGCCGTTTTCTATGCCGGCCTCCACGGCCACCTGGGACACGGTCACGGGGTTATCGCCTGATATAACTTTTATAGACACTCCCTGCTGGGCAAAATACCGGAACGTCTCCGGAGCCTGGGGCCTTATCTTGTTCGTGAGCAGGATAAGGGCCAGGGGCATGACAGGGGCGTTTATGCCGGGCTCAGCTATATCCCCGTCATAAAGGGCAAGGAGCAGGACGCGGCAGCCGAGGCCGGAGTATTTCTCCACAATGGGCGAATATTTCGGGTAGTCCTCCTTCAGTATAAACTCCGGCGCGCCCAGAAGATAAGTCTCATCCTCGTCGTAGGACACGCCGCCGTATTTTGCGGCGGAGGTAAAGGGCAGCTTTTTTACGGCCGTCTGCTGGACGGTGCCGTTAAAATACTTTTTCAGGGCGGCCATAGTCTCGTTTTCCGCGCCCATATTGCCCACGTAGTCGGACATTATAAGGCGTATGTCGTCCTCCACAAACCTGTCCTTGCAGAGGAGCACCACGTCCTTCACGGTCATTTTGTTTTCAGTCACGGTGCCGGTCTTATCCACGCAGAGCACGTCAACCCGGGCCAGGGTTTCGATACAGCTCATCTCGTGCACCATGGTTTTTTTCCTGGCAAGGCGCATAACGCTGACGGCCAGGGCTACGCTTGTGAGCAGGTACAGTCCCTCGGGTATCATGCCCAGCACCGATGCCACGGTGGACACGACGCTGTCCTGTATGGTGCGGTCAAGCTGGAAATGCTGCTGCCAGAAAAGCAGCCCACCCATGGGGATTATAAGTATGCCGATGACCTGCACAAGGCGGGTGAGGGAGCGCATCATCTCAGAGCGGCGCTTTTTCCCGTGCTTTTTTGCCTCCATGGTGAGCTTTGAAACAAAAGAGTCGCGGCCCACCCGGTCCAGCCGCGCCCGGCACTCGCCGGCCACCACAAAGCTGCCCGAGAGGAGCATATCTCCGGGGTTTTTCGTTATCTCGTCGGCCTCGCCCGTTATAAGGGCTTCGTTTACCTGTACGGGCCTGTCCAGAACTATCGCATCGGCGTATATCTGGTTTCCGGCCTTGAATATAACAACGTCGTCCAGCACCGTCTCCTCGGTGCTGATGACCTGGACGGCGCCCTCCCGTATGACGCTGGCCTTTGGTGCGGACAGAATGGAGAGCCTGTCCAGCGTCTTTTTTGCGCGCAGCTCCTGCACAATGCCGATGGCGATGTTGGCTATGATTATAGGCATGAAGGTGAGGTTGTTGTAAGCGCCCACGGCGATTATGAGCCCCGCCAGAATGAAAAAGATGAGGTTAAAATATGTAAAAATATTTTCGCAGACTATCTGCTTTACCGTCTTTGTAGGCGGGTCGATATAGAGGTTGGCATAGCCGCACTGCCTGCGCTCTGCGGCGTCGCGCTCCGTAAGGCCGTTAAGTCCCGTGCTGATGCGCGGGAGTCTGGCCCGGGGGGCTTCCTCCTCTGTTTTTTTGAGGATGCTTATTCTAAATCCCTCCCTGCGAAATACTGCGTTTATTGTAGCATATTACTGACGGATTTGCTATAATAAAAAGACGTATTAAAAGAATAATACCCTAATATTTATTATTTATTAATTTTTCTGCGAAAGAAGGCGGACGCCAATGAAAAAGAAAGGGTCAAAATCCTCCTTTTCGATGCTTTTAAAATTCACCGGCGGCTCCGGAAGATACTTTGTTATGGCAATCCTGACAGCCGCGGCCAGTATATTTTTGAATTTCCTTACGCCCCAGGTGGTGGGGGTAACGGTGGACTCGGTAATCGGCACGGAGCCGTTTGCGGTGCCGGGCTTCCTGCTTAAAATAATGGAGAGCTTCGGAGGACGGGAATTTCTGCGCAATAACCTTATAATATGCGGGATAGCCGTGGTCGTATGTTCCGTAAGCTCCGGCATATTCAACTATTTTTCCCGGATGAACATAGCCAGGGGCACCGAGGGCTTTACAAAAAAGCTCCGGGACGAGCTTTTCCGCCACACCCAGTACCTGCCCTTCTCCTGGCACACGGAGAACAAGACGGGCGACATTATCCAGCGCTGCACCGCCGATGTGGAGACAGCCAGAAATTTCATCTCGGCCCAGCTTATAGACGTTATACGCACGGTGATACTTATATCCATGGCCATGGTCATAATGTTCTCCATGAACTGGAAGCTGGCCCTGGTGGCTCTGGTGTTTATACCGATAGTCCTGTGCTACACGGCGTTTTTTTACAGCAGGATATCAAAGCAGTTCCTTGAGGCCGACGAGACGGAGGGCCGGCTTATGGTGCAGGCCCAGGAGAATTTCACCGGGGTCCGGGTTGTAAGGGCCTTTGGCCGGGAAATGTATGAAAGGGAGCAGTTCAGCAGGAAAAACGATGAGTTTGCGAAAAGCTGGATAGATCTGGGCTATACCCTGGGAGTTTACTGGGGCGTGGGCGACATTGTCTCCGCAAGCCAGCTCCTTGTGATAATCGCCGTGGGCGCCTATATGGCGGCCGGAGGCCACATGACCCTGGGCCAGCTCCTTGTTTTCATAAGCTACACCCAGACAATGGCCTGGCCCGTGAGAAATCTCGGCCACACGCTGTCGGAGATGAGCAAGACCGGCGTATCCCTGAAGCGGCTCAAGGAGATACTTGACGCCCCGGCGGAGGAAAAGGACCCGAAGGCCCTGACGCCGCCCATGGACAGGGACATAGAGTTTAAGAATGTAAGCTTTTCCTACGGCGACGCCCAGGTGCTCCGGGACGTGAGCTTTAAGGTGGAGAGCGGCACCACCTTCGGCATCCTGGGCTCCACAGGCTCGGGAAAATCCACAGTCACCTATCTTTTAAACAGGCTCTACGATTTGCCGGAGGGCAGCGGGGAGATAACCATAGGCGGCGTGAACATAAACAGCATAGACAGGCAGTACCTGCGGAGAAACGTAGGGCTGGTCCTCCAGGAGCCGTATCTGTTTTCAAAGACGATACGGGAGAATATAGCTATAACCGCGGACTCCGCCGATATGTCGGAGATACGCCGCAACGCGGGCGTGGCCGCGGTGGACGACAATATCATGGAGTTCGGCAAGGGCTACGACACGGTAGTGGGCGAGCGGGGCGTCACCCTGTCGGGAGGCCAGAAGCAGAGGATCGCCATAGCCAGGACGCTGGAGACAAAAGCGCCAATAATGGTGTTTGACGACTCCATGTCCGCCGTGGATATGGAGACCGACGCCAAAATACGCGAGTCCCTCCGGGAGAACACCGGCAATGCCACGGTCATACTTATTTCCCACAGAATATCCACCCTCATGAAATGCGACAAAATCCTTGTGATGGATGGGGGCCGGGCCGTAGAGACGGGCACTCACCAGGAGCTGCTGCGGCAGAACGGGATATATAAGCGGGTCTACGATATCCAGAGCGGGATAGGAGGCGAAGAGTAATGGATGAAAATTCACAGCAGAAAGCCGGGACAAAGCTGAACCTGGGCGTCTGGAAGAGGCTTCTGCCCTATCTTAAAATAACCATGAAGCACATGCTTCTGGCCGGGGCGCTTATGCTGCTGTCGTCCCTTGCCGAATCTACATATCCCCAGTTTACAAGCTACGCTGTAAACCGTTTCGTGGTGACGGGCGAGACAAAGGGGCTGCCGGTTTTCGCGCTGCTTTATTTTCTCGTGATAGCGGCCAGCGGCGTGGCGGTGATAATCTACTCCCGCCAGTCAATAATCGTGGAGATGGAGCTTAACAGGCATATAAAGATGGACTGCTTTGTGCATCTTCAGGAGCTGCCCTTCTCCTACTACAACCAGAACTCCGTGGGCTTTATTTTGGCCCGGGTGATGAGCGACACGGGCAGGATAAGCAGCATGATAGCCTGGGGCGTTGTAAACCTCCTGTGGTGTACAAGCTACGTTATTTTCGCCCTTGTAAACATGTTTATTTTAAATTGGAAGCTGGGGCTCATACTGCTGTGCATAATACCGGTGATAGGCGTCATAACCTATTTCTTCGAGGGGAAGATACTCCGCGTAAACCGGCAGATGCGGGCGGTGAACTCCAGGATAATCGGGGCGTATAACGAGGGGATAACAGGGGCCAAAACCTCAAAGACGCTTGTTATAGAGGATAAAAACTGTAAGGAGTTTTCCGGAATTACCGGGGAGATGTACAAGGTCTCCGTCCACTCCACGATGCTGTCGGCGGCGCTGATACCGATAGTGCTGTTCTTCAGCTCCATGGCGGTGGCAGCGGTGCTCTATAAGGGCGGCTACATGGTGATGGACGAGGTCTTAAACTACGGCGTCCTGTCGGCGTTTATATCCTACGCCGTGGCGATTGTGGACCCCATACAGCAGGTGGCCTCCATGCTCACCGAAATAGTGGCGGCCCAGGCCAACATAGAGCGGATTACGGCGCTGCTGGACGAGCCGTGCACTATCGTTGACTCACCGGAGGTAGTTGAGAAGTACGGCGGCACCTTTAACCCCAAAAAGGAGAACTGGGAGCCCATAAAGGGCGATATCGAGTTTAAAAACGTGTGGTTTAAGTATCCCGACGGCGATGAATATGTCCTTGAGGATTTCAGCCTTAAAATACCCGCCGGGACGAATGTGGCAATCGTCGGTGAGACAGGAGCGGGCAAGAGCACACTTGTAAACCTGGCCTGCCGGTTTTTCGAGCCCACCAGGGGCGAGATACTTATAGACGGCGTTGACTACAGAGAGCGCTCCCAGCTCTGGCTCCACTCCTCTCTGGGATATGTGCTCCAGACGCCCCACCTTTTTTCCGGCACCGTAAAGGAGAACATACGCTACGGAAACCTTGACGCCACTGACGAGATGGTCTGCAGGGCCGCTGAGATGGTGTCGGCGGACACGGTGGCGAAAAAGCTGCCCCAGGGCTACGACACCGATGTGGGCGAGGGGGGCGACAGGCTCTCCACCGGCGAAAAGCAGCTTATATCCTTCGCCAGAGCCATAATAGCGGACCCGCCCATATTTGTGCTGGACGAGGCCACCTCCTCAATAGACACGGAGACCGAGCTTCTTATCCAGAACGCTATCTCCCATATCCTAAAGGGGCGCACGTCCTTTATAATTGCGCACCGGCTCTCCACCATACGCCACGCGGACCTTATCCTTGTAGTGAGCGGGGGCAAAATAATAGAACGGGGCACCCACGACAGCCTGATGGCCGCCGGGGGCTACTATAAAAAGCTCTACACTGCCATGCAGATACAGGAGAAAGAGGAGCAGAGCGGGCTGTAATTAAAGTAAAAAACAGGGAAAAAGCTTTGCTGCGCTCCGATAAGGAGTAATCTGAAAATTACACCTATGGGCGCAGCAAAGGCAAGCGGCAGCTTGAGCCGGACAGCGCCATTTGTTCTATATATCTCGTTATGTACGTTTTCGAGGCTAAAACAGAGTCTTTGATCTGTTATTTCCGGCATTGATTGGGAAATAAAAGGAACGGCAGCGTGCGGAGCTGCGTAAATGAGCGTCCTAAACGCATTGAATATTTTTTATTTTTCCTATTTCCCTATTGACAAAATAGGTAATATAGTGTATAGTGACATTGAAAAATTTGAGCCGCCACTGGCGAAAGGAGCAGCATAACATGTACAGAATCAATTATTACTACGATTCCATGCTGTGCTGTTGTCGAATGCTGGTTACCCCGGGCACGCCATATGGTCAAACACATCCTTCTGTTTTATGCTGTCACTCTGCTGATGTGTAACAGTGCAGGCTGAAAGGCCATAATGCTATTTGCCCGGGAGCTTATTGAAAGCCCCCGGTTTTTGCGTTCAGCTCCTTCCCCCTGTATGGAAAGATCCGACTATGAAGAGAGGTGTTATTTTTGAGTGAAAAGGATAAAACCCCACTCAGTTCCAAGGATATTGAACAGATCAGGGCGATGGCGGAATCGATTAAATATGGGACGATCACTCTGGTCTTTCAGGATGGGCATTTGATACAGATCGAGCGAAACGAGAAAATACGGATGCTGAAAAGTTGAGACAGTTTTTAATATGACTGACCGGTCAAACCGGAGGCCATAAGAAACGCCGAAAGAACGGTTCGGGTTTCTTATGGCTTTTTATTTTGTTTTCTCCGCTGATCACGCGGCTGAAAATCGGGATAGAGGGAGGAATCGGCATGGGATTGTACTTTGACCAATTAAATCGCCGAAATTATCGCAATGGACGAATGTGTTATGAACGCACGAAGAAATGTCCCACATATAT
>CAZBUH010000039.1:0-15980 GCA_964495095.1 uncultured Oscillospiraceae bacterium
GGGAATCGAACCCACGCGACCAGCTTGGAAGGCTGGGATTCTACCATTGAACTACGCCCGCGCATTTTATGACAACCCTCAAGTTGCCATAAAATAGTATCACTTTATTCTAAAATTGTCAATAGCTTTTTGTCGCAATATCCACAGCATTTTTCGCCGGCCATATCTTTAATGAGATTCGGCAGATATCTCTCCGTCTGAGTGATGCAGTTTTTGCTGCGGCAAAGCGGCTCCCTGCCTGTCTCCGGGCACTCCGGCTTAAGGCGCGGCAGATTCAGCGTCCTGTGGAGCAGCGCCATCCTTATAAACATTCCGAAACGCGCCTGCTGGAAATATACCGCCCGTGAGTCGGAGTCCACATCCTGTGCGATCTCGTCCACCCTGGGCAGCGGGTGCATTATAAGCAGCTCCTTCTTGGCGTTATCCAGCTTTCTCCTGTTCAGCACATAAACGCCCTTCAGCCGCTCGTACTCCAGCGGGTCTACAAAGCGCTCCTTCTGGATTCTCGTCATGTACAGCACGTCAAGCTGAGGTATGGTGGATTCAAGGCCCGTTACCTCTATATATTTCTGCCCGTGTTCCTTCAGGTAGCTGAGCATGTAATCCGGCATCGCCAGATCCCGGGGCGCTATAAGATAAAAATTCACGCCCGGAAATTTTGAGAGGGCCATTGCCAGGGAGTGCACTGTCCTGCCGTTTTTAAGGTCGCCGCACAGCCCGATATTCATATTCCCTATCTCACCGCGCAGCCGCCGTATGGTGGTCAGGTCGGTAAGTGTCTGGGTAGGGTGCATGTGGCCCCCGTCGCCGGCGTTTATGACCGGCACCTCGCTGTAGAGCGACGCGGCTTTTGCGGCCCCCTCCCGGGGGTTGCGCATCACGATGGTGTCGGCATAGGCGGAGACCATCCGGATCGTGTCCGCCAGCGTCTCACCCTTGGCGGTGGATGTGGCGCTGGGGTCGGAAAATCCGAAAACGCTCCCACCAAGCCGCAGGGTGGCCGCCTGGAATGAGAAATTCGTCCTTGTGCTCGGCTCAAAAAAAAGCGACGCCACGACCTTCCCGCGGCACGACTCGCTGTACGCGTCCGGATGGTCTATGATGTCGCTGCATGTTTTGTAAAGCTCCTCCCACCATTTGACTGTCACATCCTCTATGTCTATCAAGTGTCGAATTTCCACCGTTTTACCTCCGTTTCTCCTCTGTCCGCCAGTATAACACATAACACACCGGCTAACAAGTGCTATTTCACAGTCTCCGCCGAATATCCCGACGTATGTCCCGGCGGGCTGTATGGGCTTATCCGCTTTCCTTTACGGGCAAAGATGCCGCGGCATCCGGACGCAGTAACCGGCGCCGCCCCTGCCCGACGCCCCGGATCATTCTCAAAATCCCGGGCGGAAATTCCACCCGGGATTTTTTATCAATAGGCCACGCCCCAATATACCATTTTCTTCGCCGGCTTGCCGCAGACCGGGCATACGTCGCCGATATGCTCCTGCTTAAAGGGGATGCAGCGGGAGGACATTCCGGCAACATCCTTCATCTTCAGCTCGCACTCCAAATCGCCGCACCACATAGTCTTTATGAAGCCGCCCTTTTCCTCCTGTATTGCCTTGGCCTCTTCCAGAGAACGGGCCGGGAATATATTGTTCTCGAGATTTGCCTTCGCCTTGTCGTACAAGGCCTGCTGTATACTGTCGAGAAGCTCCGGCACCTTTGTCTCAAGCTCAGCCAGGGGCACGGATATCTTTTCGCCGTTATCGCGGCGCACGGCCACGCATTGGCCGTTCTCGATATCCTTGGGCCCTATCTCGATGCGGAGGGGCACGCCCTTCATCTCGTACTCGGCGAATTTCCAGCCCGGGCTGTTGTCGCTGTCGTCGCTCTTCACGGCAATGCCTATGGCCTTCAGCCTGTCAACCAACTCCTGCGCCTTTTCGAGCACGCCGGGCTTGTGCTGTGCCACCGGTATAACTATGACCTGCGTAGGCGCTACCCGGGGCGGGAGCACCAGGCCGTTATTGTCGCCGTGGGCCATGATTATGCCGCCGATAAGTCTGCTGGACACCGCCCATGAGGTCTGGTAGGGATACTGCTGCTTATTTTCCTTATCCGTAAAGGTGATGTCGAAAGCCTTTGTAAAGCCGTTTCCGAAATAGTGGCTCGTACCGGCCTGAAGTCCCTTCTTATCATGCATCATGCACTCCACGCAGTAAGTCTCCTCGGCGCCCTTGAACTTCTCCTTGTCGGTTTTCATACCGGCCAGCACCGGTATAGCCAGCTTGTTTTCTATATAGTCGGCAAAAATATTCAATATGAGGAGCGTCTCGTCCCTGGCCTCCTGCTCGGTGGCGTGGAGCGTATGACCCTCGTGCCACAAAAACTCACGGTGCCGCAGGAAGGGGCGCGACGTCTTTTCCCAGCGCAGGACGCTGCACCACTGGTTATAAAGCAGAGGCAGGTCGCGCCAGGAGTGTACTATATGGCTCCAATGCTCACAGAAAAGCGTCTCCGAGGTGGGTCGGATGCACAGCCGCTCCTCCAGCTCCTCGCTGCCGCCCATTGTGACCCACGCGCACTCCGGGGCAAAGCCCTCTACATGGTCTTTCTCCTTCTGCAGCAGGCTCTCGGGTATAAGGAGCGGCATTGCCACGTTCACATGGCCCGTCTCCTTAAAGCGCTTATCCAGCTCTGCCTGGATATTCTCCCATATAGCGTATCCGTAAGGTCGGAAGATGAACATTCCCTTAATGCTGGAGTAGTCGATAAGATCGGCTTTCCGGCACACATCAGTATACCATTGGGCGAAATCCACGTCCATATCTGTTATCTGTTCTACCTTCTTTTCCTTTGCCATAAATCATTTCTCCTTTTTTGCCCAAGGGCCTTCCCCCGCGCTGATTTCCCTTTATTCTATATAATTCCATATAAATTGTCAAGCACGGCCTGAAGTTCAGATAAATATAATAGTGTGAGATATATGGAGGAGATATTCATGAGCGAAAGCGCAAAATTTTATTTTAAACCGGCCCAAAGCGAACAGATAGAGACTGCCGTACATATAGAGTCCGACCGGCGCAGCGCTATTCTCGGCACTGTGCTGGACGAGAGGGAGCGGCCCATAGAAAACGCCATGGCGCTGCTCTACCGTGCGGACCGTCAGGAGGGCTGCCCGGAATTTCTCTGCTGCATGTTCACCGACAGCGACGGAGCGTTCACCTTCGGGCCGCTGGAGCACGACGTGCTGTACCTTATTAAAATTTTCCGCGGGAGCGTGAAAATAAGAGAGCTTGAAATCAGGGCGGAGTAAGATCATCCTGACGGAGCCATTTTGCCCCGGCGCTCTGGCGCCGGGGCAAAATGAACGCTTTATTAAGCGATAAAGTACATATATCCCCCTTCCCTGTCATATATTTTTGATGGCAAACCATATTTGGGAGGGGCATCAATGAGGGAGGATATGGACCGGCGCGCCTGCGAGCTCGCCGAATACATGATCGAAAACCGCGCCACTGTCCGTGCTGCGGCCAAGGCCTTTGGGATCAGCAAATCCACAGTACATAAGGATCTCACAGAGAGGCTGGAATACATAAATCATCCCCTTTTCCTGCAGGTCCGGGAGATAATGGAGATAAACAAGGCCGAGCGCCATATCCGCGGCGGCATAGCCACGCGCAAAAAATACAAAGGCGGCTGAAGCTCAGCCCGCCGCGGCTCCTCTTCCCGCCGAATCTGCTTTGCGGGCTTCGGCGGGGCAGGGGGCCTGCTGGCGCGAACCCCGCGAGGCGTTTTCGACATTCTGAACAGCGTTCAAATTTTTTAAAATATTATTTGACATCCCGCAGTTTTTGCCTTATAATGTTTTAGCAACTGTGTAGAGGTGTATTATGCTTTTAAATCTGCGTGAAGTCATAAATATTCCGGGCGGCAGAGCCGATTTTGACTACGAGCTTGATCTCTCCGGTATGGCCTTTCCATCCGTGGCTGGGTTTTCCACACCGGTACATGCTGTAGGATACGTCAAAAACACCGCCGGTATTCTCGACCTCTCCGCCGATATCACGGCAGATGCCGTCTGCGTCTGCGCAAGATGCTGCAAGGAATTCACAAAGCATATTCAGCTCCACACCGACGCGGTCCTGGCCGACGAGGTGCAGGACGAGTACACAAGCGACGTTTTCCCGCTCCAAGGCGACGACGCGGATATTGACGAGGTCGTTATTACGGCCTTTGTGCTCAATCTCGACCAGCGCATACTCTGCCGTCCTGACTGCAGGGGCCTGTGCGAAAAATGCGGCGCGGACTTAAACGACGGTTCCTGCGGCTGCAAGAAAGAAATCGACCCGAGGCTCGCATCCCTTGGCAAGCTTTTGGAAGAATAATTAATCTGGGGGTATTTCCGAAAGCTGTCCCAGGCGGGGACAGTTTTCGGAAATGCCCAATAAGGAGGTGTCAACCATGGCGGTTCCAAAGGGGAAAGTTTCTAAATCAAGACGTGACAAGCGGCGCAGCTCCCACTGGAAGCTTCAGGCTCCCGGACTTGTAGCATGCCCCAAGTGCGGCGAAATGCGTCTGCCGCACAGAGCTTGCAAAGTCTGCGGCACATACAATGGACGGCAGGTCATCGCTGTCAAGGCTGACTGAACGTAAAATGGCTTTGTAAACAGAGGGAGGATTTTTTCTCCCTCTGTTTCTGTATCCGCGCGGCTTAAAAAACTCAAAAAGCTATCGGAGGGTTTTAAAAATGCCGTCTGTCATTAAAAATATCGACCCCGGCTCCCCCGCCGCCAAAACCCGGCTCCAGCCGGGAGACAAGCTCATCTCCATAAACGGGAACCGAATACTGGACGTACTGGACTACAAGTACTATTCCTATGACGCTAAGCTTGTATTCGAGGTGGAGCGCGGCGGCAAAACGAAAAAAATAAAGCTCAAAAAGCCCGAGGGCATGGACCCGGGGCTTAATTTTGAGACTTATCTTATGGACAGGGCCCGCTCCTGCGCCAACAACTGCATATTCTGCTTTGTGGACCAGATGCCAAAGGGGATGCGCGAGACTCTTTATTTTAAGGATGACGACGCCCGGCTCAGCTTCCTTATGGGAAACTACATTACCCTCACAAACCTCTCTCCCAGGGAGATACAGCGGATAATCGACCTCAGGATCAGCCCCATAAACGTCTCCGTCCATTCCACAGACCCGGAGCTGCGCTGCCTCCTTCTCGGCAACAGGAACGCGGGGCGCGGCATAGACATAATGCGCCGCTTTGCGGAGGCCGGCATAACGATGAACTGCCAGATAGTCTGCTGCCCCGGCATAAACGACGGCGCGGCCCTGGATAAGAGTATGCGCGACCTGCGGGACATGTTCCCCGCCGTGCACAGCGTATCCATCGTGCCCGTGGGCATGACAAAATTCAGGGATGGACTTTATAAGCTCACACCCTTTAATAAGGACTCCGCCGGGGCCGCCATAGACCAGGTGGAGGCTTTCAGCGAAAAATGCCTCCGGGAGACCGGCTGCCGCATTTTCTTCTGCTCGGATGAGCTTTACCTTAAAGCCGGACGCGAGCTGCCGCCGGATGAGTTTTACCAGGAGTACGCCCAGCTTGAAAACGGCGTCGGCATGCTCCGGCTCCTTATGGAGGAGTTCGGCGCCGCCCTTAAAACGGCAGATGAGCCGGACGGGGCGCCCTTCTCCATCGCCACCGGCGTTTCAGCCGCGCCTTTTCTCAAAAAACTGCTCAATTCGGCTCAGGAAAGGTTTGCCGGAATCCGCGGCGTGGTGTATGATATAAAAAACGACTTTTTTGGCCATACAATAGACGTGGCCGGGCTTGTCACCGGCGGAGACCTTATAGCCCAGCTCAGGGGAAAGGACCTGGGCGAAAGGCTGCTGATACCGGCAAACATGCTCCGCCACGGCGAGGGAGTATTTCTGGACGACGTCACGCTGGCGGAGGCCGCATCGGAGCTGGGCGTTCCCATATACCCTGTGGAGCAGGACGGCGGCGCACTGTGCGACGCCATGTTCGGTCTGCTGCCGCAAAAGACGTCCTTCCGGCCCCCGGTTCCCGAGGACGAGTATTACCGCTACAATCCCAAAAAGGAATGATGAAAAAATGAAACCTCTTGTCGCTATAGTCGGCAGGCCAAACGTGGGCAAATCCATGCTGTTTAACAAAATAACGGGAAAGCGCCTTTCAATAGTCGAGGACACGCCCGGCGTCACCAGAGACCGGCTCTACGCCGAATCCGACTGGAACGGCAGGAGCTTCCGCCTTGTGGACACAGGCGGCATCGAGCCTTCAAACGGCGACAGCATACTCATGTTTATGCGCCAGCAGGCGCAGATTGCCATTGACACGGCCGATGTGATAATTTTTGTCACAGATATAAAGACCGGCGTCACCGCCGCCGACCAGGAGGTGGCATCCATCCTGCTCCGCTCAAAAAAGCCGGTGGTGCTGGCTGTGAACAAGATGGACAGTACTGGCCTGCCCGACCCGGGCATTTACGAGTTTTACAGCCTGGGGCTTGGGGACCCCATCGCCTGTTCCGCCATGCACGGGCACGGCACCGGGGAAATACTTGATTTCTGCGTTGAGCACTTCCCGCCCGAGGAAAGCGACGGGGAAACAGGCGACGCCATAAGCGTCGCCGTCATTGGAAAGCCCAACGCCGGAAAATCCTCCCTTATAAACAGGATACTCGGCGAAAACCGCGTCATAGTCAGCGAAACGGCGGGCACTACCCGGGACGCGGTGGACAGCTATTTTGAAAATGAATTTGGGAAATACAACTTTATAGACACCGCCGGAATAAGGCGCAAATCCCGGGTTGACGATAAAATTGAAAAATACAGCGTGCTGAGAGCGCAAATGGCTATTGACAGGGCGGATGTGTGCCTTATAATGATAGACGCCGCCGAGGGCGTCACCGAGCAGGACACGAAGGTGGCCGGCCTTGCCCATGAGGCGGGCAAAGCCTCTGTTATAATCATAAACAAGTGGGATCTTGTGGAAAAGGACGGCGCCACCATGGACAGGATGCGCCAGGAGGTGCGCCGCGGCCTGAGCTACATGACCTACGCCCCCATTCTCTTCATTTCCGCACTCACAGGCCAGCGGACGGGCAGGATATTTGAGCTCATAAACTACGTAAGCTCCCAAAGCTCCATGCGCATCACCACCGGTATGCTGAACACCGTTCTGTCCGACGCCACCGCCAGGGTCCAGCCCCCCACGGACAAGGGGCGCAGGCTGAAAATATACTACATCACCCAAGCAGCGATAAAGCCGCCCACGTTTGTGGCTTTCTGCAACGACGCACGGCTTTTCCACTTCTCCTACCAGCGGTATCTGGAAAACCAGATACGCGGCGTTTTCGGTCTGGAGGGTACACCGGTCAGATTTATAATCCGGCAGAAAGGTGATAAGGAATAAATGCTGATAGTATTTATAGCGGTAACCGCACTGTGCGGGTATATTCTGGGCGCTGTCAACGGCGCTATAATCACGTCGAAAATAATATACAAAAAGGACATCCGGGACTACGGCAGCGGAAACGCCGGCATCACGAATTTCTACCGGGTATTCGGCACCGGAGGCGCGGCCCTTGTGGCGGCCATCGACGTTTTAAAGGTCGTGGGGCCGATACTGCTTGGCGGCTGGCTTCTGGGAAAGTACGGCTATTCCGTTGAGGGCAGGGAGCTTGCCGGACTTTGCGCAATGCTGGGGCACTGCTTCCCTGTTTTCTACGGCTTCAGAGGCGGCAAGGGCGTCCTGGCCGGCGGAGCTATGATACTCCTTATTGACTGGCGTGTGGCCGCTGTAAGCTGGGGGCTTTTCATACTGGCGGTTCTTATTACAAGATATGTATCCCTGGGCTCCATACTGGCTGCGGCGGCCTATCCCATAACTGCGGCAATATTTATTGGACGGCCCGCGGCTGTGATTCTCGCCGCTGCCGCGGCGGTGCTTTTGATTGGCCGCCACCACGCCAACATCTCGCGGCTTATACACGGTACCGAGTCAAAGCTTAAGTTTAGAAAATAACTTTTTCTTGAAAGAAAAAGTATCAAAAAGAACTTTATAGCGCACCGGGATTCTTCAAATTTCAGGCTTCAGCGCCCGGTAACGGAAGTCTTGCCTTTAAAGCATCAAAAGAACTTCATTATTACATATACACTATATAAATTAGGAGGCCAACACTGTGAATATTTCGGTTTTCGGAAGCGGCGGATGGGGCACGGCCCTCTCCGTACTGCTCCACGACAACGGTCACAAGGTAACGCTCTGGTCCTTCGACCCCAAAGAGGCGGAGGTACTGCGGGAAAAGCGCGAAAATCCCCTGCTCAAGGGCGTTGTGCTGCCTGACGGCATTGAGGTCACATCTGATTTGGAAAAGGCCGCCGCCTCGGCGGAGCTGGCTGTTTCCGCCGTCCCCTCCTTCGCCGTGGAGCAGACGGCCGTGAAGCTGAAGGGCCGCCTGCGGCCCGGCTGTCCTGTTGTGAGCGTCTCGAAGGGCATCGAGCGGGAGACCTGCCGCCGGTTTACAGAGATACTTGAGTCTGTCCTCGGGGACAGCCATCCGGTGGCCGCCCTTTCCGGGCCCTCCCATGCCGAGGAGGTGGGACGCGGCATACCCACGGCGTGTGTTGCGGCCTCCAAGGACCTGTCCACCGCCGAGATGGTTCAGGACGTATTCATGAACGAGGCCCGTTTCAGGGTATACACCTCCACAGACGTCACCGGCGTTGAGCTGGGCGGCGCCCTCAAAAACATAATCGCGCTCTGCGCCGGAATATGCGACGGCCTGGGCTTCGGCGACAACACCATCGCCATGCTAATGACCCGCGGGCTTGCCGAAATGGCCGTCCTCTGCGAGGCCATGGGCGGCAAAAAGGAAACGCTCTCAGGTCTTGCCGGAGTTGGCGACCTTATTGTTACCTGCACGTCCCGCCACTCCCGAAACCGCCGGGCCGGAGTGCTTATCGGCCAGGGCGTCCCCGCCCAGGAGGCCATGAAGCAGGTGGGCATGGTTGTCGAGGGCTATTACGCCACCGCCGCCGCCAAGACCCTCAGGGAGAAAACAGGCGTGTCGATGCCCATTTCGGAGGAGGCCTACAAGGTGCTCTACGAGGGCAAGGATCCCCATCTTGTGGTATCGCAGCTCATGTCCCGCTCACGCCGCTCCGAGGAGGAGCCGGAGAGCACCTGGCTGTAAAAAGGAAAACGCCCCGGAGCTTATGCTCCGGGGTTTATGCGGCATTTTAGTTTACAGGAGGCGCTGTAATTGAAGGAAATCGTAATAAAGAAAAACGACGCCGGCCAGCGGCTTGACAGGTTTATGGCCAAGGCCGTCCCCCTGCTCCCCGCCTCTCTGACCCAAAAATATATACGCTTAAAGCGCATAAAGGTAAACGGCGCCCGCTCCCAGCGGGACTACAAGCTGGCGGAGGGCGACATTCTGCAGCTTTATATAAACGACGAGTTTTTTCAGAAGCCCTCGGAGGAAAACGCATATCTGGCGGTTGGCGCACCAAAGATACGCATAGTCTACGAGGACGATAATATTATTCTGGCCGATAAGCGGCCCGGACTTCTCTGCCACCCGGACGGCGGCTGGTCCTACAACACTCTTATAGCCCAGCTCCAGGCGTACCTGTACCAGAAAAAGGAATGGAACCCCCGGGGTGAAAATTCCTTTGCTCCGGCCCTCTGCAACAGGATAGACAGGAACACCGGCGGCATAGTCATCGCCGCCAAAAACGCCGAGGCGCTCAGGATAATGAACGAAAAGATAAAAGACCGGGAGATAGACAAATTTTATCTCTGCGTGGTCTGCGGCAGGCCCCCGAAAAGCGAGGGCGTCCTCAAGGGCTACATCTTCAAGGACGCCCGTAAAAACCGGGTCTACGTCCGTCAGGAGAGCGGAGCCGGAGCAAAAACAGCCGTCACAAAATACAGGGTCCTGGCCGCAAACGGCGGCCTTGCCCTTGTTGAGTGTGAGCTTCTCACAGGCCGCACCCATCAGATACGCGCCCAGATGGCCGCCGCAGGCTGCCCCCTTCTGGGCGACGGCAAATACGGCAGCGAAAAGCTCAACCGGCCCTACGGCGAAAAGGGCCAGCTTCTCTATTCCTATAAGCTTAAATTCAATTTCACAACGGACGCCGGAATACTGAATTATCTGAACGGAAAAGCCTTCTCCGTATCGGATATAGACTTCGTGCAAAAGTATTTCCCCGCCTTTTGCTGAAGGGCAAAATCACGGGGCTGCGGCATTTTCTCTCTGCCGCATAAAAGTCATTGACTTTTATGTCGAATGCCTGTATATTTATTTCATTGCAGATCATGGAATGGGGGAGGATAAATGTCCAAAGAACTCATACGCCTGGAAAACTGCACCATGGCGTTTGACGGAAACATAGTACTTGATGCTATTAACCTGACAATAAAAGATAAAGAATTTCTCACCCTGCTGGGCCCAAGC
Organism: uncultured Oscillospiraceae bacterium; assembly: GCA_964495095.1. Lineage (GTDB taxonomy): Bacteria > Bacillota > Clostridia > Oscillospirales > Oscillospiraceae > CAZBUH01. Next base: position 10,501 of record CAZBUH010000039.1, read on the forward strand.
GGCTGCGGCAAAACCACAACCCTGCGGATAATAGGCGGCTTCCAGTCGCCCACCTCGGGAAATGTGTGGTTTGACGGTGAGCGTATTAATGATGTCCCGCCTCACAAGCGGATGGTAAACACCGTGTTTCAGAAATACGCTTTATTCCCGCATTTGAACGTATTCGACAACGTGGCGTTTGGCCTCCGCATCCCCAAGCCGGTGCAGGGTGGAGATAAGCATCAGAAGGTCAAGCTCTCAAAGGACGAAATAAACCGGCGCGTTATGGAAATGCTGGATGTTGTAAGCCTTAAGGGTTTTGAGAACCGCGATGTAAACTCCCTCTCCGGCGGCCAGCAGCAGCGTGTGGCAATAGCCCGCGCCCTTGTAAACAGGCCGAAGGTCCTTCTTCTCGACGAGCCTCTTGGGGCACTGGATATGCGGCTGCGTAAGGATATGCAGCAGGAGCTTAAACGCATACAGCAGGCGATGGGCATCACTTTTGTTTATGTGACCCATGACCAGGAGGAGGCCCTTGCAATGTCTGATACCGTCGTAGTGATGGACGGCGGGCTGATACAGCAGATCGGCACTCCTGAGGATATATACAACGAGCCGCAGAACGCCTTTGTGGCCGATTTTATCGGCGAGAGCAATATTCTCGACGGCGTTATGCTGGACGATTACCTGGTGGAATTTTTCGGCAGGAAATTTAAATGCGTTGACGCGGGCTTTGAGAAAAACGAGCCTGTGGACGTTGTTATACGCCCGGAGGATATAAATATCGTCGCTCCCGACAAGGGCGTTATACACGGCGTTGTTACGGCCGTCACCTTCAAGGGCGTCCACTACGACACCATAGTTGAAATAAAGGGCTTTAAATGGCTTGTCCAGACTACGGAGCACCATCCCGCAGGCTCGGATATAGGAATAACCATCGACCCCGACGACATACAAATAATGAAAAAGAGCCGCTATTCCGGCCTTTACGGGGATTACAGCTCCTACAGCGAGGAATACGACGAGATATCCGACGCCGATGCGGAACCGGAGGAAGCTGTGGAGGAGGAGAGCTATGAAGGCTAAATACATGGCTTACCCCTATGTCCTGTGGATGGCGATTTTCGTAGTGGCCCCCATAGTTATCGTGGTGGTGTATTCCTTCACCTCGGCTGACGGCGGCTTCACTCTCGATAATTTTGCGAAAATCGGCACATATTCCGGAGTTTTCCTCCGCTCCTTCAAGCTGGCGCTTATCGCCACGGCAATATGTATCCTGATAGGCTACCCTGTCTCCTATCTGCTCTCAAAAGAGGGACCCCGGTTTCAGAAATTCTTCATTATGCTCATAATGCTCCCCATGTGGATGAATTTCCTGCTCCGCACTTACTCCTGGATGTCCATCCTTGAAAACACGGGGCTTTTAAATAAGCTCCTGTCCTTTCTCCACCTGCCCACATTAAGCATAATAAACACCGAGGGTGCGGTGATCCTCGGCATGATATATAACTTCCTGCCCTTTATGATACTGCCTATCTATTCCGTTATTGTGAAGATAGACCGCTCCTATATCGAGGCGGCTCAGGATTTGGGCGGGAACTCCGTAAATGTTTTCAGGCGCGTCATATTCCCCCTCAGCCTGCCCGGGGTCCTCTCCGGCATAACGATGGTGTTCGTACCCGCGGTCAGCACCTTTGTAATTTCGCAGCTCCTGGGCGGCAGTAAAAACATTCTGCTGGGAAACCTTATTGAGATGCAGTTTCTCGGCTCGGCCTACAACCCCTACCTGGGCTCCGCCATATCCCTTGTGATGATGGTCATAGTCATCATCTGCATGTGCGTTATGAATAAGTTCGGCGAGGGCGAAGAACAGGCGGTGATGCTGTGAAAAAGAAGCGCATACCGAGCAGGATATTTATGTATCTTGTGCTTCTGTTCCTCTACGCGCCAATTTTTGTACTCATAGTTTTCTCCTTTAACAGCTCCAAAAGCCGCACCGTCTGGAGCGGTTTTTCCCTGGATTGGTACAGGGAGCTTTTCAGCGATTCCCAGATATTGAGCGCCCTCTATACCACGCTGGCCGTCTCCGTTATAGCGGCGGCGGCGGCCACGGTTTTGGGCACCATGGCGGCAATAGGCTTTTACAGCATGAAAAAGCGCTGGCGCACTCCCCTTATGACCGTAAACGATATCCCCATGATGAACGCTGATATCGTCACCGGCGTCTCCCTCTGTCTGCTTTTTGTATCCGCCGGGAATATCCTGCATTTCAGCCAGGGCTTCGGCACCCTCCTTATAGCCCACATAACCTTCAACATCCCCTACGTTATCCTGTCTGTTATGCCGAAGCTCTATCAGCTCGACAGCAGCCTTGTGGACGCGGCGAAGGATTTGGGCTGCACCTGGTCCGGGGCTTTCCGGAAAGTGATAATCCCGCAGATAAAGTCGGGCATAGTAAACGGCGCGATAATCGCCTTTACAATGTCAATAGACGATTTCGTAATAAGCTACTTTACAGCCGGCTCCGAGGTTCAGACTCTCTCCATGGCTATCTACGCCATGACTAAAAAGCGCGTCACGCCGGAGATAAACGCGGTGTCCACCCTGCTTTTCGCCGCGGTGCTTATACTGCTGATTATCATAAATGTAAGAGAAATAAAGCAGGAAAAACGCAAAGCGCGTGAACTGCGCTGAAAGTCATGAAGTCATGCTTTAAAATAAAATCGGGAGGCGTAATTTAATGAAAAGATTTATTTCCGTTCTAATTGTCCTGGCCATGGCCGTCTCCATGTTCGCCATGAGCGGCTGTGGCAAAAAATACGACGGCGAGATAAGCGTATATAATTTCGGTGAGTATATTGACGATGAGACCTGGAAGATGTTCCAGGAGCAGTACAACATAAAGGTAAACTACAAAACCTACGAGACCTGCGAATCCATGTACTCCGTCCTTAAGACAGGCGGCGCCAGCTACGACGTTATCATCACATCAGACTACATGATTGCCCGGCTTATAGACGAGGGAATGCTGGAAAAGCTCGACCACTCAAATATCCCAAATTACTCCCTGCTGGGGGACGCATACAAGGGCGCGGAATACGACCCTACCGACGAATACTCCGCCGTCTACATGTGGGGCACTGTAGGCCTTATTTACAACGGCGCCGAGATAACGGAGGATCTGGACAGCTGGGGCGCGCTTTTCGACGAAAAATATGCCGGCCAGATACTGATGTTTGAATCCTCCCGTGACTCAATGGCCATCGCCCTCCTCTACCTGGGATATTCCGTGAACACCACGGACCAGGGCGAGCTTCAGGAGGCGTATGAGCTTCTGAAGGACCAATCCTCCATCATTCAGGGCTATTTCCAGGATCAGATGTACGATAAGCTGGAGGGCGGCGAGGCTCTTCTGGGCGCTTACTACGCCGGCGACTACCTTTGTATGCTGGAGAACAACCCGGACCTTAAATTCGTAGTTCCCAAGGAGGGCGCCAACAAGTTTTACGACGCCATGTGCATCCCGGCGGGCTGCGAAAATAAGGAGGCCGCAGAGAAGTTCATAAACTTCATGTGCTCCACCGACATAGCGCTTATGAATATGGAGGAGACCGGCTACGCCAGCCCCAACACCGAGGCCTGCGAAATTTACGGCGAGGAGCTGGACGAATACGCCTACAACATCATGTTCCCCTCCGACGAGGTCATGAACCGGTGTCAGACATACACCAATCTCCCCCAGGACACGTTGGAGCTCTACGACTCCTACTGGGTACAGCTTAAATCGTGACCCAAAAACAATAAATTTATAAAGCGGCCGAAGCAGCTGCTTATGCTGCTTCGGCCGCTCTGATTTTGCCTTTAAGTATCCCCGGCGGCAGCCGGCCATCAAAACGCTGGCCATGCCCTTCCGGTCATTTAAGTATATAATTTTCATATATCTTTACTGCAAAAATACATTTACAGGAGGCGGCAAATGACGGCTTTCGCTGTTATTCTCATTATTCTGCTCATCTTATGTCTCACCGGTGCGCTGATTACATATAAAATCGCTTTTTACTCGCCCCAGAAGGGCCAGCAGAACCTTTACAGCCTCCCGGCAGACCCGCAGTACGAGCCCTTCCACAGCAGGATGCGCGTCCTTATAAGCGCTATGGAGGCCCTCCCGTATGAGCCGGTCCGCATCACCTCCCGGGACGGGCTGGAGCTTGCCGGGAAATACTACCACACCCGTGACGGTGCGCCGCTGGCCATTTGCTTTCACGGCTACAGGGCCGTGGCTATACGTGATTTCTGCGCCGGAGGCCCCATATGCCTAAACGCCGGGATGAATGTGCTCATCGTGGACCAGCGCGCCCACGGCGAGAGCGGCGGTCACACCCTGACCTTCGGCGTTAAGGAGCGGTTTGACTGCTCGGACTGGGTAAATTACGCCCTGAGCCGGTTTGGCCCAAATACGGAGATACTTCTCTGCGGCGTATCCATGGGGGCCGCCACTGTGATAATGGCCGCCGGGCTTCCGCTGCCCGTCAACGTAAAGGGCGTTATTGCGGACTCCCCCTACACTTCCCCGCGGGAAATCATCCAAAAGGTCTGCCGTGATGTAAAGCTGCCGCCGAAGCTCGTCTATCCGTTTATAAGCCTGGGCGCTCTTATCTTCGGCCGCTTCCGCCTCTCCCGGGGCGACGCTGTAAGCGCCGCGAAAAAGGCCCGGGTGCCGGTGCTCATTATCCACGGCGAGGACGACCGCTTTGTCCCATGCGAGATGAGCCGCCGGATTTTCAAAGCAAATCCGGAAATGATAGACCGGCACACATTCCCCGGCGCCGGCCATGTGCTAAGCTATTTTACCGATGAAAAACGGTACAGGGAAATCATGAACAGGTTTATCCGCAGGCTCTTTGCCTATAAGTATTGACGGCGCCGCTCTTCAGCGGCCATTTTCCTTTCCCCGGGCCGGGAAAGGAAAATGGTTGGTACTAGCCGCCGTTTAGCTGCACAGCGCCAAAATCAGCCCGTATACCACGCTGGCAGCCGCGCCGAACACCAGCACCGGCCCGGCTATAGTGAACATCTTCGCCGCCATGCCGGTGACAAAGCCCTCCGTCTTAAATTCCAGTGCCGGCGACACCACGGAGTTTGCAAAGCCCGTTATGGGCACCAGCGTTCCGGCGCCGGCAAATTTCGCCATGCTGTCGTAGATGTGAAGCCCCGTCAGCAGCGCGCCTATAAACACAAGGGTTACGGATGTGGCGGCCCCGGCGTTTTCCTGGGTAAGCCCGCAGCCCTTTTCATACGCGTCCATTATCCCCTGGCCGATGCAGCATATTATGCCGCCGGAGATAAACGCCTTTATCATATCTGCCCACAGCGGCGAATTCGGAGATTTTTTCTTTACATACTCGCTGTATTCCTTATTTGTCATTTTCATTATGAATCCTCCTCGTATAATAATAAATATCAAAAAATAGAAATAACAATCAAATAATGAAGTGCGCTAC
>CAZBUH010000040.1:0-15890 GCA_964495095.1 uncultured Oscillospiraceae bacterium
TCGCCGTGCCGTCGGAGACGGCACATGGCGATATAACATAGCCGCTTGCGGCTATCGTATAATGGAACAAAAATAAGGAGGATAAAATGAACTATAAGCTTGGACTGTATGAAAAGGCCATGCCCTCGGACGTCCCCTGGCAGGAACGGCTTCGGGAGGCCGGCGAGGCGGGCTTTGATTTTGTGGAGCTGAGCGTGGACGAGAGCGACGGGCGGCTTGAGAGGCTGGATTGGAGCCCATCAAGGCGGCGGGAGCTTCTGGAGACAGCCCTTGACAGCGGGATGCCGTTCCGCTCCATGTGCCTCAGCGGACACAGGAAATATCCCTTCGGCAGCCACGACGAAAATGTTCGCCGGAGGAGCCTTGACATTATGCAGAAGGCGGTGGAGCTTGCCGCGGAGCTGGGCATACGCACCATACAGCTTGCTGGGTACGATGTGTACTACGAGCAGGGGGACGCGGCCACGGCGGGGTACTTTGAGGAAAATCTTGCAAAGGCCGTGGAGATGGCGGCCCGGGCCAGGTTAACTCTTGGCTTTGAGACTATGGAGACGCCGTTTATGGACACGGTGGAAAAGGCGATGAAATATGTGGATATGATAAATTCCCCATATTTGCAGGTATATCCGGATATAGGCAACCTGACAAACGCCTCGCTCCTTTACGGCGTGCCGGTGAAGGAGGACCTTGAAAAGGGCCGGGGCCGCATCGCCGCCGTGCATCTTAAGGAGACAGTGCCGGGGAAATACCGCGAGATACCCTTCGGCACGGGGCATACGGATTTTGTGGGAGATATTATAAAATGTACCGAGCTTGGAGTTTACTCCTACGTGGCCGAGTTCTGGTACACCGGGGGCGACTGGAAGGAAAACCTCCGGGACGCCCGGAAATTCATGGCGGATAAATTCAGAGATGCGGAGGCGGAAAAAAATGCTTGAAGAATTAAAGGAAAAGGTATTCAGGGCAAATCTCGATTTGCCGGAGCACGGCCTTGTGACGTTCACATGGGGCAATGTGAGCGGCATAGACAGGGAAAAGGGGCTTGTGGTCATAAAGCCCAGCGGAGTGTCCTACGACGAAATGAAAGCGGAGGACATGGTCGTGGTGGATCTGGACGGAAAAAGGGTGGAGGGGAGCCTCAACCCATCCTCAGATACACCCACCCATGTGGAGCTTTATAAGGCGTACCCGGATATGGGCGGCATTGTGCACACCCATTCAAAATGGGCCACCTCCTGGGCTCAGGCGGGCAGAAGCATACCGCCCTTCGGCACCACACACGCGGATTATTTTTACGGCGAGATACCCTGCGCCAGAATGCTCACAGAGGCGGAGATACAGGGCGAGTACGAGAAAAACACCGGGCTTGTGATTATAGAAACCGTAGGGGATAAGGATCCCATGGCGGCGCCGGGCATACTGGCGTCGGGGCACGGGCCCTTCGCCTGGGGAAAGGACCCGGCGGAGGCGGTGCACAACGCCGTCGTTATGGAGGTTGTGGCACAGATGGCCTGGTGCTCCCTGGCCTTAAATCCGGAGCTTCAGCCGCTGCCCCAGGCGATGCGGGATAAACACTACTACAGAAAGCACGGCGCAAATGCTTATTACGGACAGGCCTCTTCAAAATGACAACAGATAAAGGCTAAAGAGCTTTACATGCGTCCCGGGGAGTTATGCTCCCCGGGGCGTTTTGTAATATTATTTTCAATATACCTCTGTAATGTTTTATATATTTCTCAAAATGGAAAAAAGATATTATTATAAATACACAAGAAATAATTACAGGAGGTTTAATATGGCAACAATGCTTACTCTTGAAGAAAAGCTTTCCTGGCTTGAGGGCTATAAGGCCATTGAAAAGCTTGTAAACAAGCAGACATTCCTTGCGCTTGTAAAGCGGGCTGATGAGAACTGGAAGAATATCTGGTGCAGCCCGGAGGCGGAGCCTACCCTCGGCGTAAACGACGGTTTCTACAGCGGCTACGAGGCGATAGGCGCTTACTACGACGCAAAGCGCGCCATTACCGCTAAAAAGACGGAGCTTATCCGCAAGGCCCATCCGGAGCTTGTGGGCAAGACCGCCGAGGAGCTTTTCGGCGTGGGCCAGCTCACAGCCGATAACATGAGCTGCCAGGTGATAGAGATAGCCCGGGACGGCAAGACCGCCAAGGGCCTCTGGTATTACACAGTCATCGATTTCGACCTTGTGGAGTCCGGCCCTGAGGCCCGCTGGTACTGGGGCCGCGTAGGCATCGACTTCATAAATGAGAACGGCCAGTGGAAGGTGTGGCACCTGATGGACGCCCTGGATTTCGACGGGCTTATGGGTACCGACTGGAACAATCCGGAGCCGGAGCGGGAGGCGCTGCCCGAGTATGCCGAGCTGGCCAAACTGGAGCTGCCCAAGCCCAATGTGGCCCGGAAAAACCACGAGAAGTTCTACCGTCACCGCCCTGTGGCGCCGTTCCCGGCGGTTCCGAAACCCTATAACACTTTTGCTGATACCTTCAGCTACGGCATGTAAGGGAGGCTATAGAATATGAAGAATATGACAGTTGAGCAGCAGATAGAGCACGCATGGGACGTGGCCCAGATTAAGAACCTTATGTGCCGCCACGCCTATTACCACGAGTATAACCGCCACGACTGGGAGATGCAGGAGCTTTTCGTATTGAAGGATGAGAATAAGCCCGGCACGTCCTTCGGCCAGAGCCCCGGCTTCCAGCACGGCTATGAGCTGGTGGCCGACAACTACGACAGGAAGTCCTTCAACTGCTGGTATGAGGCCCTTGACGACTTTATCGCTGAGGACAGCTCTATTGAGCGCGTCCCCGAGAACTTCGGCATGGGCACCATGATAATCCACCAGATAACCACCCCCCTTATCGAGATCGCCGAGGACGGTATGTCCGCCCAGGGCTCCTTCGACGGAAACGGCCAGATTACCCAGGTCTACCCCGACGAGATAACCACCAAGGTCATGTTTGAGCGCTATAACTGCGACTTCATGAAGGAGGACGGCGAGTGGAAAATCCAGAAGATGTTCATCGCCACGGATATCTGCACCAGCCCTGCCGGCACCGACGAGCGCGACAACAGGACAGAGGTTGACTACGAGATGAAGTTTGTCCTCCGTGACGGTCAGGAAGAGGACCCGGAGACCACCATCATCCGCAACCACGACGTAAGGGCCTATGACGACACCTTCGGACAGCCCGAGTGGCCCTACTATCCGGAGCCTTACAAGACCTTTGCCGACGTCAACCACAACGACTACTACGGCTTTATGCACATAGAGGAGGGTGAAGAGGAATGAATAAAAATCTTGAAGCGAGAGCTTTTGCCGTAACCGCCTCTGACGAATGCGAGAAGCTCATGAGCCGCTACTGCTATTACTATGCCGGCGGAAAGCACAGAGAGATATACGACAGGCTCTTTTCAAAGCGTGAGGACATCACCATCACGGTGAATAACGGCCGGTACGATAACCGCTACAGCATTTATCAGTCCTTTGTGCTCAACCAGGAGCAGGACGCTTTTGACAACTATCTGGCCATTATGAAGCGCTATCCCCAGGCTGTCACCCATGTGACCGACCACCGGGCGCTGGACATGTTCCGCAAGCCCCTTATGCACAACATGGTGTTTGAGCTGGCGGCCGACGGCCAGAGCGCCAAGGGCCTTTTCTACACCACCTCTTATGTTTATAACTGCTGCCGTGCCGACGGCATACGGGACTGCCGCTGGATAATGGAGCGCCACGCCGCTGATTTCGTGTACGAGGACGGCGAGTGGAAGATTCTGAATCTCGTTATCAATTCCGACGCCGAGGGACGCCTTGACGCGTATCAGTGGCCCCTTCAGCACAGGGTTACACCGGAATTTGATCTGGCCGACGACTACGACGTGCCGGGCGTTTTCCACAAGCCCTACACACCCGTACAGGTACCCCAGAACACCCCGGCAATACCCGAGCCTTACGAGACCTACAGCGAGGAAAATTCCTACGCAGCGTTATAAAGCAAGTAAATTTAAAGGGCGCGTTAAATACGCGCCCTTTATTGCTGCCTACGAAAATATGCCGTGCCAAAAGTATTTTTGACACGGCATATGAAATCAGTTAAAATGTAAAAGCAGTGTGCCAAGCTTGTCGAACTCGGCCTTGAAGGTGTCTCCCTGGGAGGCGAGGTGGGCGCCGCAGAGAGCGCCGGACAGTACGGCATAGCCTTTTTTAAGGCAGAGCCCGTGCTGGCGCAGCTTGTTGGATAACCAGGCGACGCTGTTTAAGGGGTTTCCCATTACAATATCCGAGGCGCCCTGGCCGATTATCTCGCCATTTTTCCTGAGAGTCAGCCCGAGTGACATAAAGTTTATACCGGCGGGGGAGACGCGGTTTTCGCTCAGCATGAAATGACCGGCGGAGGAGTTATCGGCCACAGTGTCAGCGATTTTGTTCTGCCAGTCGGCGGTCCTAGTTTCCGGCAGCTCGTAGGCGGCGCAGATGTACTCTGTACATTCCAGAACGGTGTCCGCCGTGGCGTTTTCCGGCACGTCCCGGCCCATCACAAAGGCGATTTCGCCCTCCACCTTGGGCTGGAAAAGCTCGGAAAAATCCACAGAGCTGTTGGAGGGGATATCCATGCCGCTGTAGAGGATGCCGTAGTCGGGCTCGTTTACGCCCATGGAGAGCATAAGCTCCTTAGCGGAAAGGCCGATCTTCATACCCCGGATTTCCTGTCCTCTTTCAAGGGCCCGGAGCCGGTTTATGGACTGTATGGCGTAGCCGTCGCCGGCGGTGAGCTCAGGATATTCGGATGTTAAAACAGGTATCTGCGTATGGGTATCGTAAGCTCTCAGCAGGGTGTCCGCGAGCTTTGTGTGCAATTGACGCTGCTGCATATGAATGCCTCCTCATTATAAGACTGTAATAATTTTATAATCACCCGGGGAGTTTGTAAATTTTCTATTATTTATAGGATTATAATCTAATGTATATTTCTTTTGGAGGTGCTGGAAATGAGATATTTTATCGGGATAGACAACGGTGGGACCTCCACCAAGGCCGCCGTGTTCAGCGAAAAGGGAGTTGAGCTTGGCTGCGCCTCCCGTGATACGCCGCTTAACGTGCCGAGGCCCGGCTTCCAGGAGCGGGACATGGATGAGCTGTGGCGGGCTACGGCGTATGTCATAAGGAAGGCGCTGGAGATGTCGGGAATCCATCCCGGGGATATAGCCGGGGTGGGCTGCACCGGGCACGGCAAGGGCATATACCTTACCGGCAGGGACGGCAGGCCCCTGCGCCCCGCCATCGCCTCCACCGACAGGCGCGGCCTCGGCATTGTAAACCGGTGGGATGGCGACGGCACGGCCCGGAAGGCTGCGGAAAAGACGTGCCAGCCGGTGTCCGAGAGCCAGGCGGCGGTGCTTCTCCGGTGGCTGAAGGAGAACGAGCGTGAGAGCTACGACAGGATAGGGCATATTTTTGAGGCCAAGGATTATATAAGATTCTGCCTTACTGGTAAGGCTATGGCTGAGTACACGGACTACTCCGGCACCTCCCTTATGGATATCAGGACAAGGGAATTTGACAGAGGGCTTACGGAGCTTTTCGGAATCGGGGAGATTTTTGAGGCGCTGCCGGAGCTGTGCCGTGCGGACGAAAACTGCGGCGCCGTGACCGAGAAGGCCGCTGCGGAGACGGGGATACCCGCCGGGACGCCGGTGTGCGGCGGGATGTTCGACATCGACGCCTGCGCCATCGCCATGGCAGTTACGGACGAGGGTCCGCTTTGCGCCATATCCGGCACCTGGAGCATAAACGAGTACCTGTCAAAGACCACGGCGGGGTATGACGGGACCACGAGAAACTCCCTGTACTGCCTGCCGGACATGTACCTTATCGAGGAGAGCAGCCCCACCTCGGCGGGAAACCTGGAGTGGATAAGGGAGAATATCTGCGGCGAGAGCCTCAGGAGCTACAACGCCATAAACAAGGCAGTGGAGTCGGTAAAGCCGGAGGACTGCAATGCGCTTTTCCTGCCATTCCTTTACGGGACAAACACAGGCTGCCGTGACGGGGCGTTTCTGGGACTTACGAACATGGACAACAGGGCGGTGCTCCTGCGGGCCGTTTTTGAGGGCGTGGCGTTTTCCCACAGGACGCATATCGAGCGGCTGCTTAAGCTCAGGGAGAGGCCGGAGGAGATACGGCTTTCGGGCGGTGTCGTCTCTTCGCCGGTGTGGGTGAAAATATTTGCCGACTGTATGCAGATATCCATAAAGACCGTGCCGGTGAAAAACGCCGGGGCTTTGGGCTGCTGCATAGCCGCTGCGGTGGCCGCCGGGGTATACCCGGATATGAAAACGGCGGCGGAGAGCATGACGCCGGAGTTTGAGACGGTTTTGCCGGATGCGTCGAAAAAAGAGCTTTACGACAGGAAATTCGAGAGATATCTCCGGGCGGCTGAGGCGCTGGAGGTGCTTTAAGCCGGGGCCGCGCCGCTGCTTTTTCACACGCGGCTTGCTATAATACAAATCATCGTAAGCGACACTGCGCACAAGGAGGATAAGTTATGAGCGGAAAAAATCCGATAGCTGCTATTGAAATGATGAACGGAGCGAAAATAGTGGCGGAGCTGTACCCGGATATAGCGCCAAACGCCGTCACAAGCTTCATCTATTTGGCGAAAAAGGGCGTATATGACTGCTACGCTATCGAGCGCGTAGTACCCGGCTGGGTGCTGGACGCCAGCTATAGGGCCTTCAGCAATCCCGAGGCCTGCTACTTCATCCCAAACGACGTTAAAAGCGGCAAATGCATGGAGGCCGTGTTCGGCACCGTCGGGCTGGGAGGCTACGGCCCTCCCGATATCGCCGGAGGCGAGTTTTTCTTCCCGTTGGCGGACTGCCCCAGGATAACCGGCACGTACCCCATCTTCGGCAAGGTCATAGAGGGCCTTGATGAAATACGCCGCATGGAGGCGCTCGAAACATATCCGGTGCCCTATCCTGAGGACCCGGAGGGAGTTAAAATAAACACTCCCGTGTACCAGCAGTACATAAAAACCGTCACCGTTGAGACCTTCGGCGTGGACTACGGCGAGCCGGTGAAGCTCTACGGGATACCAAAGCCCCTGAACTGGCCTTTGGTTCAGAATTAGACCCACAAACTTTTCGTATAAAATACCGCTGCGTTATGGCATTGTGCACAATAATGCAGCGGTATTTTGTCTTTTTTATACTTTATGTAATTTATTTTTACCAAAATCTCATATTATTACTGTTGACAATGGTGATATAATCAAAACAGAAAGTTAAAAAATTAACGATGGAGAGATGGGATATGCGTACATACGAAACACGAGTGCAGGAGCTGAAGGCCAGTGTGCTCAGATCGGTTGCAAAGGCCGCCTTTGACGACAATCTTGCCGCCGAGGTTTTGGATCTACCGAAGAAGATAATTCCCGGGCCAACCGCCACCATGCGCTGTTGTATATATAAGGAGCGGGCGGTAATCGGGGACAGGATAGGCATGGCCATGGGCGGCGACCCTGAAAACCCCGGAATAGTGGAGGTAATGCCAATAGCCTGCGATGAGTGTCCCGTTACTGAGATGACCGTAGGCCCGTCCTGCCGCGGATGTATAGCCACAAAATGTGTGCGCACCTGCCCCAAGGGGGCCATATCGATCGTAAACCACAGGGCGCAGATAGACCATACCAAATGCGTTGTCTGCGGCAAGTGCCTTGAGGCATGCCCATACAGCGCAATTGTAAAAAATCTCCGGCCCTGTGAAAATTCCTGCCCTGTGGGCGCAATATCTATGGGGCCGGACAAAAAGGCGTCTATAAATTTGGATAAGTGCATCTCCTGCGGAAGCTGTGTAAACACATGCCCCTTTGGAGCGATCCAGGATAAATCGTTTATCCTGGAGGCGATACGGCTTTTAAAGGGGGCGGAGCGCTGGCATTTCCCGGTGTACGCGGTACTGGCGCCCGCCATAGCGGGGCAGTTTGCCCCCGCCACCGTTGGGCAGGTGGTGAGCGGCCTTAAAAAAATGGGCTTTACGGGAGTTTACGAGGTCGCCCAGGGGGCGGATCTCACCGCGCTCCGGGAGGCAAAGGAGCTGTCGGAGAAGGGTACGCTGCTGTCCTCCTGCTGCCCGTCCTTTGTGGATTATATTGAAAAGTATCATCCGGAGAGCAAAAAGCTCATATCCGATACGCCGTCGCCCATGGTTATGATAGGGCTTAAAATAAAAGAGGCCAGCCCCAAGGCCAGGGTGGTTTTTATCGGCCCGTGCATATCCAAAAAGGGCGAGATGAAGCTGGGAAAAACCATGGGCGCTATCGACTGCGTTCTGACATTTGAGGAGCTCTATCCCATGCTTGAGGCGCTGGAAATAGATATAACGAAGCTGCCCAACGAAATGCCGGAGAACGCGTCGGCTTTCGGCAGGGGCTTTGCCGTGTCCGGGGGCGTGGCCGCTGCTGTGGCCAAAGCGCTGGAAGAGCAGAAGATAGATTTTGAGCTCAAGGCGGGAAAATGCGCCGGGGTGAAGGAGTGCAATATGGAGCTTCTCAAAATGTCCCGGGGAAAGAGCGAATATAATTTCATCGAGGGCATGGCCTGCTCCCACGGCTGCACTTCAGGCGCGGGGTGCCTGAGAAGGGCGCCCAAAAATGAGATGGCTGTAAACGACTACAAGAAAGAGGCCGGGGACCGTCCTATGATGGCAGCTCTGGACGAGAAGATACAATAAGATTTAAGATGCAGAAAGCCGGCGCCGGGAAATTTTTCCCGGCGCCGGCTGGCTTTCCCGGAAGGGCGTTGGGCCCTTCCGGCGTTTTTTACTGCTCGCTGCTCTCCGTTTCTTCCTCTGCGGCATTTTCCTCCGTTACTTCTTCCGCCGGCTCCCGGGGAGCGGGGGAGGCTTCCGGCTCCGGCCGGGCGGGAGCCTTGACGATGGCGACGTTTTTGCGTATCTGTTCCGCGTTGTCGATACCCATGTTCTCAATGGCGCCTGCCCCGCCCTTGAAGTTCTGGATGTTGAAGTTTACGGCCTCGTTTACATTTATAAATTCGTTTGCAGGCACGGCCTCGCTTGCCTTGGCGTCCACCTGTATGACGTGCAGGCTCAGCTTATCCACCAGCTAAAAGAAGGGCGCACGCAGGCCGTTGCGGCCTGTGAGTATGAGCTTTTTCCCGAGGCCGGAGATTATGTATGCCGTGTCCGGAGGGGCCTTAAGGCAGCCCAGTATCAGGAACAGCAGTACGATCACCGCAGGTACGATGCCGATTATGATGCCGGGGCTGGAAGTGATTTTCTCTAACATTTTTGTCCCTCCTCAAATTTTTAAAATTATTCTCCATGGAGCGTCTTAAAGGGGTATGCAGGCCGACAGCAAAAAAGACTTTTACCGCGATGTGCGATAAAAGTCTTGTAAAAATCCTGTGATTTCTGTGCTTCCGGGCTTTCCTGCCGTATTGACGGCTGCACACCTTCCGGCCGGAAGGTACTACTCCCTTTTGACAATTATAAAATACCACATTTTTCGACACATTGCAGGAAAAACCATATTGAGGGGAAAACCGGGGGAAAATCATTCCCAGGGGAGCTCCACAAACGCCGGCTCATGGCCCATGGCGGGGATGAGCTTATCCAGCAGATCCGCAGTCTTAAACCGGATACTGGAGGTGTTTATGCATGGGTGGCAGCCGATATACTCGTCCTTCAGAATGTCCCGGTCTATAACAAGGCGCACTTTTTTATCGGTATCGTTCATAAGGCCAATCACGCTCACGGAGCCGGGAGAGATATCCAGGTATTTTTCCATGTATTCCGCCCTGGCAAAGGAGAGCCGGGACACGCCCAACTGGGCCGAGAGGTATTTTGTCTTAAACGGCTTTGCGGCCGGAATCATAAGAAGGTAGAAGTCGGTCTCCTGCCGGTTGCACAGGAAGAGATTTTTACAGATCATGGCGCGGAGGGACCTGTCTATCTCGGAGCAGACCTCCATTGTCATGGCCGGGGCGTGGTCTATGCGCTGAAACCTTATATGAAGCGCGTCCAGCAGGTCGTAGGAGCGCAGCTCCTTTTCAAGCCGCCCGGAGCCGTCCGCAGGCCGCCCTTCGTACAGTGTGAGCATTTTTATCCGTCCTTTCAATGTGCGGTGGGATACAGTATATCACATTATCCGGCAAAAGTGTGCAATAGCGCCGGTATTTTTTAAAGGCCGGAATTGCAATTGCATCCCCAGGGGCAGATGGTGTAAAATATAGGGCAGATACATATCGCTCAGGCTGAGAAAGGGCGGCGGTTAAAATGGAGATATATGAGCTGCAATATTTTCTTAAGGCGGCGGAATACGAGCACTTTACAAAAGCGGCGGAGGAGCTTTACATAACCCAGCCCACAGTCACAATGGCAATCGGCAGGCTGGAAAAGGAGCTGGGGGTAAAGCTCTTTGCAAAAAGCGGCTACAGGGTCTCGCTCACAACGGAGGGAGCCTGCTTTGCGGAATATGCGAAAAGGATAGTGGCCGAAACGGAGGCCATGAAGGCCGAGGTGGATTATATGCGGGCGGGCATGTCCGGGAGCGTGACCGTCGGCTCAGTGCTGCCGGTAAAAAGCCTGGGCTGGCTCCGGGAGATAATGGACGGTTTTGCCGCCGGGCGGCCGGACGTGGGCCTCACCGTCTACACCGAGGAGCAGGAGATACTTTTAAAGCGCGTGTCCGAGGGCCGTATAGACTACGCCCTGGTCACAAGGGCCGTGACGGAGGGAGGCTACAGATGGGAGCCGCTCTATACACAGCGGCTGGGCGTTATGATGCGGCGTGACGATAAGCTGGCGGAGAAAACAGAGGTGGATATTTCAGAGCTTAAGCTGCGGAAATTTTACTGCAACAACTCGGACATGGATATCCACAGCCTCCTTACAGACGAAAGCGGATTTTTGCCGGAGATTGTTTTTGAAGGGGCCTCCCCGGGATATATCGGGGAAAAGGTAGCCATGGGAGAGGGCGTCTCCATATTGGCGGTGGATGAATTTGAGCTCCATGCGGCGAGGAAAAATGCCCCTGAGTATGACAGTATGCTCACCATAAGGCCCCTGCGGGGAGGCCGTTTTTTCAGGGAGATCGGCCTTTTGAGCTGGGAGAGCCGGAGACTGCTGCCGGCGGCCCGGGCCTTTGGGGAGCTTATCCGTGAGAAATTTCCGGGGAAGGGGGAGTAGAAAATGGATGTAAATCAGCTTGTGAATGTGCGGGAGGTGGCGCTGCGGCAGTCTGTCACCATGGCCGCCAGGGATTTCGGCATGACGCAGCCGGCCATGAGCCGTGTGGTCTCCGGCCTCGAGCAGGAGCTGGGAGTGCAGATATTTGACAGAGAGGGAAAGAAGCTTACGCTGAATCCATACGGCGAGATTGTGCTGCGCCACTCGGATAATATACTTGACCTTATAGCCGATGCAAAGCTCAGCGTGCAGGACCAGTGCGGCAGAGGCCCGCGGGAGCTGAAGCTGTGCTCGGCATTTTCACCGGGGGAGCCCAACCGGCTTTTAAAGCTCCTTATTGATTACGGGGACATGCAGGGCGGGCTTAAAATAACATGTGATGTGAAATCCCTGCGGAAATGCCAGCTGGACCTTATGATAGGGGACATGGATCTGGCCTTTGCCCCGCCGGACATACAAAATGAGAAAATAGCCTGGAAGCACCTGCTTACGGAGCGGCTGGGGGTAATTATGAGCAGAAACCACCCTCTGGCCGGAAAGGAAAAGCTCAGCATCCACGATCTCAGGGGCCAGCGTATCGCGGTGCGGAACGGCAATTCCGCAGAGCGCGAGCTTTTAAGGAGCATATGCAGCGGAAGCGGCATCGAGCCGGAGACGCACTATGTGGCGGATTATCCGGAATTCATAATGCGGCAGCTCCGCACCGGCCGCGTCCTGGCTGTCTCGTTTTTACCTTACCGCGGGGTGCGGGAAGAGGGGCTTACAGAAAAGCCGTTCCTGGAGGAATACTGCTGTATGGAGGCCGGCATAGGCTATCTGCGCAACAGGTATATTTCAAAAATAAAAGGCGGATTTATGGATTTTATTGTGGAGCGCACGGCGGCTATGGCCTGAAAATATAAGAGTTCATAAAATTTATATCATAAGGATATGATGTTTTAATAATTAGACAAAGCCTCCGGATATTGATACACTTATTACGGAATTATTAAATAATGCTGACAATATTTTAGGAGGCAGATTATGAAAAAGTCAAAGCGTTATATAGCGCTCCTGCTTGCAATGGTGTTTGCGCTGGCGCTGCTGGCCGGATGCGGCGGCGGTACAGAAGAGCCGGAGAGCACGGATGAGGCCACCGAGGCCCCTGTAAAAACAGAGGCGCCCCAGGAGCCGGATACGGAAGAACCCGACGCGCCTGAGGACGGGGAGACGGCTTATCCCCTGGTGGATGAGACGGCCACCTTTACCTGGTTTGAGGGAGGCACCGATTCCCTCCTTGCCTACATAGACGACCTGGATAACCGCGTGTCCTGGAAAGCGGCCGAGGAGATAACCAACGTGCATATTGAGTTCGTTGCGGTTGCCCGTGAAGCGGCAAACCAGCAGTTCAATGTGCTCCTTGCGGCGGAAGAGCTGCCGGATTTCGTTTCCTTCAAGTACTACTTCAACGGCAGCGGCGACGAGGCGGTTGACGAGGGATATGTTTACGATCTCGCCCAGTACGCCGAGTATACCCCCAACTTCTACAAGGCCCTTGAGAGCCTTGACGGCTGGGAGAAGTATGTAAAGACAGACAGCGGCTATATTTATCAGCTCTCCCAGGTGTACGACGTGGCCCCCGCTCTGGATCAGGGCCTCTCCGTCCGTCAGGACTGGCTGGACGCGCTGAATATGGACACGCCTGTTACATACGATGATTTCCATGAGATGCTCATGGCTTTCAAGACAGAGCTTGACCACCCCAACGCCCTGGCGCTGCCGGCGCCGGGCTCCCTCCGCTTCAATACCCTTGTGGGCGGCTACGGCATCGCCGGTTACTGGGAGATGAACACAAACGCCGGCGCCTGGAACTCAGTGCCTTTCTATCAGATAGACGGCGTTGTGCACTGCGGACTGCTCGAGGACGAGATGCTTGAGTACGTCACCATGATGAACCAGTGGTTTAACGACGGGCTTATAAACCGTGACAGCTACACCTGGAATCAGAACAGCGACCAGGGCGACTACCAGACGGCTATCCTGAACGACCAGATCGGCCTTTGGTTCTGCAAGCTGTATCAGTATAACTATCTTGCCGACATGGCTGTTGACCCCAACTTTGAGGTCCGCGCGCTGGCTGACGCGGTAAAGCAGGAGGGCGACATTATCCACCTCAACGACACAGAGGAGTATGAGGGCGCGGCCCTTTGGGAGAACGGTATCTCCGTTTCCACCACATGCGATAATCCTGCGCTTGCCGCTCAGTATCTGGACTTCTTCTATACCGAAGAGGGCGGCATACTAGCCAACTACGGCGTGGAGGATGTGAGCTTTACCTACGACGAGGACGGAAATCCCCATTATACCGATGTGATAAACAATAACCCCGATGGCCTGAACTCCATGCTGGCAAAGCAGCTTTACCTGTGCGACGGCGGCGTGGGCTGGAAGTTCACCGTGAAGGACGACTACACCGACGCAATGTACGAGGCGGAGAAGATCTGGGGCTCCAACAAGGACGCCGCCTACAACTTCCCCAAGTACATGTCCATGACAAGCGACGAGCAGGAGCGCTATAATCTCCTGTGGGCGGACATCAAGACCCATGCTTCCGAGCAGATTATGAGATTTATAGTCGGCGAGAAGCCTCTGGACGAGTGGAGCGAGTTTGTGAGCGTGCTAACGGACGATATGCACATCCAGGAGCTTATAGACATTACCCAGGCGGCTTATGACAGATATCAGCTCAGATAAAAGTATACAAATTCGGAGGGCTGCGGTGAAAGGCCGCAGCCCTCTTTAATGAAAGGAAGGACCTATGAAAAACACTTCTATCGAGGTAATATACTCCCCAATCGATCCGGTTACAGACCCCAGGGCCGGCTATCCGGGGCTTAAGCGGGAGACACTGCTTCTTAAGAAGGGAAGCTGCCGCTATGAGGATTCGGCGCCGCTGCCCTGCGATATGATACTTGAAAAGGACGTGGCCATAAAGCTCCGGGACGGGGCGACAGTTTACGCCAACATATATAAGCCCGTGACAGATGAAAAGCTGCCTGTCATAATCGGCTGGGGCCCCACTGGAAAGCATGCGGCCCGGATGCCGATGCCGCCCATGCCGGGGGTGTCGAAAAAGGGTATGCTCTTTAACGACGACGAGAGCGAAAACACCTGGAAGCTCTCCGGATATGAGATGAGCGGCACACAGGACCCGGCCTACTGGTGCCAATACGGCTACGCTGTGGCGGCGGTGGACCCCCGGGGCGTATTTATGTCAGAGGGGAAAGCCCAGTATCACAGCGATCAGGACGCGGAGGATTTCTATGATGTTGTGGAGTGGATGGGCGTCCAGGACTGGTGCAGCGGCAAGGTGGGTACCTCCGGCAACGGCTGGCGCGGCATGGTTCAGTGGCACATGGCGTCCCTCCAGCCGCCCCATCTGGCAGCCATAGCGCCGTGGGAGGGCCACTGCGACCTGTTCGGCTATGAGATGTGCAGGGGCGGTATACCCAAGGGCAAGGACGGCGTCGGAAACCACACCTTCGGCACAAGCGTTGTTGAGGACGTGGGTGCCATGATAGAGAAATATACCCTGAGAAACGACTACTGGCTCACAAAGCGGGTGGAGATGGAGAAGGTGGTCTGCCCTGCCTATGTGGTGTCCGCCTATTCCAGCGGAAAGCACGGCGGCGGCACCTTTGACGCTTTCCGTTACGCCGGCTCCGAGGAAAAGTGGCTCCGGGCCCATAACACCACGGGCCACGAGGATTTCTACGATATGGGCAATCTGGCCGATCTGAGGAAATTTTTCGACTATTATCTCAAGGGCGTGAAAAACGACTGGCCGGAGACACCCAAAGTCAGGATTCCCGTATTCGACCACGGCGGGGAGGACATAGTCTGCCGCAATGAGAACGAATGGCCCCTGGCCCGGCAGCAGTACAAGGCGTTCTATCTCGACGCGGCCAGCGGCAAAATGGCGGAGGCCCCATTTGAAAAGGAGTCCTCCGTGAAGTATGAGGCCGACAGCGGCTGCGGCTACACCACTTTTACATACAGATTTGAGCAGGAGACGGAGCTTACGGGCTATATGGACCTTGTCCTTTGGCTTGAGGCTGAGGGAAACGACGATATGGACGTTTTCGTCCAGGTCATAAAGCTGAACAGGTACGGGATGCCCGTCCACCAGTTCTATGTGGACATGATGGGCCACAAATACTGGGGCGCGGACGCGCGTATCCGCGTCTCCCGCCGGGAGCTTGACCCTGAGCGGTCAAAGCCCTATGAGCCGTACTTGTCCCTTGCCGGCGAAAAAAAGCTGGCCCCCGGGGAGACAGTAAAGGCGGAAATCGGTCTCTGGCCCACGGGTATGCTGTTCCACGAGGGTGAGAGCATGATGGTCTACGTGTCCACCGGAAAGGCCATTGACGGCCAGGACTACCACGGGGCCGAGGGCTGCGTGCTTATAAATAAGGGAAATCACATAATCCACACCGGCGGGAAATATGAATCCTGCCTGTATGTGCCGGTAATACCGAAAAGCTAATAAAACCGAAACGCCGGGACGATTGGGAAAGATGAGCACCTCTAGACGGGTCACTCTGACTTCTTGTCCTCTTGTCCCCTTGCGGAATCACACAGCGGACAGTCCATTCACAGACTGTCCGCTGAACTT
>CAZBUH010000041.1:0-9202 GCA_964495095.1 uncultured Oscillospiraceae bacterium
CTACCTCCGGGGACATGTGGGTGTACTTCTTGAAGTTTTCCACAAAGGAGGCTGCCAGCTTCCTGGCGGTCTCAGCGTACTTTGCCCTGTCGGACCAGGTGTTCTCGGGAATCATAAGCTCGTCGGGGACACCGGGGCAGGTGGTGGGCACACTTATGCCGAAATAGGGGTCTGGCACGAATTTTGACTCCAGGATTTTTCCGGTGAGGGCGGCGGTGACCATGGCCCGGGTGTATTTGAGCTTGATGCGCTCACCGGTGCCGTTCCAGCCGGTGTTTATAAGGTAGACGCTGGCACCGGCCTTTTCTACCTTTTCAGCCAGCATAGCGGCATAGATGGAGGGGTCCAGAGGCAGGAAGGGTTCGCCGAAGCAGGTGGAGAATGTGGGAACAGGCTCTTTTACGCCAATTTCGGTGCCGGCCAGCTTGGAAGTAAAGCCGGAGACGAAATAGTACATAGCCTGGTTTTTGTCCAGCCTGGAGATTGGGGGCAGAACGCCGTAAGCGTCCGCTGTCAGGAATATAACGGTCTTGGGAACGCTGGAGGACATGCCGGAGAGCTCGGCGTTGGGAATGTACTCCACAGGATAGCCCACGCGGCTGTTCACGGCAAGGGAGTCGTCGTCAAAATCGAATTCCCTTGTCTCCGGGTCCATGACAACGTTCTCCACAAGAGCGCCGAACTTAATGGCGTTGTAAATTTCAGGCTCGCCCTCGGGTGAGAGGTTAATGCATTTTGCGTAGCAGCCGCCCTCGAAGTTGAACACGGAGTCGTCGGCCCAGCCGTGCTCGTCATCGCCGATGAGCTTCCTGTTGGGGTCGGCGGAAAGGGTGGTTTTGCCGGTGCCGGAGAGGCCGAAGAACACGGCGGCGTCGCCCCCGTCGCCGATGTTGGCGGAGCAGTGCATGGGGAACACGCCCATCTTGGGAAGCACATAGTTCATAACGGAGAATACGCTCTTTTTTATCTCGCCGGCGTACTGGGTGCCGCATATGAGCACCAGGTGCTTTTCATAGTCGATCATAATTGCGGCCTCGCTGCGGGTGCCGTCGCGCTCGGGGATGCACTTGAAGCCGGGGGCCGCGATGATGGTGTAGTCCTCGGAAAAATCCTTGAGCTGCTCCGCAGTGGGGCGGCGAAGGAGCTGGTGGATAAAGAGATTCTGGGAGGCCAGCTCGTTTACAATGCGGAAGGATTTCGTATACTTGGGGTCGGCTCCGGCGAAGCCGTCGAAAACAAATATCTCGCGGTTCTGGAGATAGGCCGCCGCTTTCTCATAAAGGGCGTCGAAGACCTCCTGGGATACGGGCCTATTTACCTTGCCCCACGCTATTTCGTCGTGAACGCCCTTGCTGTCAACAATAAACTTGTCGTTTGCGGACCGGCCTGTATATTTTCCGGTCTTGACAACGAGAGCGCCGGTGTTGCTGAGAGTACCTTCACCGCGGCGCAGCGCATGCTCGGTGAGCTGTGCGGGGGTGAGATTACGGTAGACAGCGCTGGGATTTATGATGCCCAGCTTTTCAAGTCCGTAAGTTTCCATAAATATAACCTCCTGATTATAGTTTACTTTGGCCGGGGTCAAAGTGTTTTATACTTTTTATCGGATAAGCGCCGTGCTGAGAATCAGAACGGCTGGTACTGACTTATTTCAAAGGTATTCTATCACGAAACGCATAAAATTTCTATCTCCATTTCGGCAAAAAAGACGAAAACAGGCTGTTTTGGTGAAAATTCTCCATACCGCCCAATAAAATCGGCGGCGAAAAAAATTATTTATGCAATTTTCAGCATGGTTTCCTGCGGGAAAATTCCATACAAGGCAATAAAAGAAAGGTCCCGGATCTCCTCCTGCCCACGGCTTGAAAGAGGTCCGGGGCCCGCCGGCGCGGGGCGTAAGAACATGTTGAACGGAGCGGGTATTTGTGTTATAATGACCGCAACAATATGGAATTTTGAGCCCCGCCGGGACGGACGGAGCTCATAGGGGGACTCGCAGTGGGGTACAAGGAAGAGTTTATAGAATTTATGGTAAAATCCGGCGTTCTCACCTTCGGCGATTTTACGACTAAAAGCGGGCGGAAAACGCCGTACTTTATAAATACGGGAAACTACAGGACAGGCGCCCAGATATCAAAGCTGGGCAAATATTACGCCGCCTGCATAATTGAGAGCGGCGAGAGCTTTGACGCGCTGTTCGGCCCGGCCTATAAGGGAATCCCCCTGGCGGTGGCGGCGGCCTCCTCCCTTTATACGGAATACGGCAGGGACGTGCCCTACTGCTTTAACAGGAAAGAAGTGAAGGACCACGGCGAAGGCGGCGGAATGGTGGGCTTCAGGCCCAAGGACGGGGACAGGATAGCCATTACCGAGGACGTTGTCACCGCGGGCACCGCCGTGAGGGAGAGCATAGAATTTTTTAAGACTGTGGCGGATGTGAAGATAGGCAGCCTTTTTGTGTCTGTTGACAGGATGGAGAGGGGCACCGGGGAGAAAGCCACTCTGCAGGAGCTGCGGGACCGGTACGGGATAAATGTTTACCCCATAGTCACGGTAAGGGAGATAATGGCCTGGCTGCACAACAGGGAGATAGACGGAAAGATATACATTGACGACGGCACCCTGGCCAGGATGGAGGATTATCTGCTGGAATACGGGGCAAAAATATGAACGTACACGACGGGCACAGGCAGCGTCTTAGGGAGAAGTACCTGGCGGATGGGGCCGACAGCTTTGCCGACCACAATTTATTGGAGCTGCTGCTCTGCTATTCAAGGCCGAGGGGTGACGTAAACCCGCTGGCCCATGAACTTATAAATACCTTTGGCTCCTTTGCGGGCGTTTTCAGCGCGCCCTACGAGGAGCTTTTAAAGGTTGAGGGGACGGGCCAGAGCACGGCGCTTTTAATAAGGCTTATACGGGATATATGCAGCCGGTATGAAGTATCTTTAACAAACGTGGGCAGGACCCTCACCAACACTGAGGACGCGGGGCGGTATCTCATGCCGTATTTTATCGGGAAAAGCCAGGAGACGGTGTACATCGTCTGCCTTGACGGAAAGCACAAGGTGCTGTACTGCGGCGAGATAGGCGCGGGCGACAGCAGGAATGTGGATATCACTGTGAGGTCGGTGCTTGAGACGTCTCTGAGGCACGGCGCCGCGGATGTGCTTTTGGCCCACAACCACCCCAGCGGGGTGGCACTGCCCTCCAGTCTGGACATAGAGAGCACTCAGAATATGCGGGAGACTTTGGGAAGCGTTGGAATACGCCTTGTGGAGCATCTTATTTTCAGCGGCGACGATTTTGTTTCCATGGCGGAAAACGGGATGCTGCCGGGTATGGGACTGAACTGAAAAATCAGAGGAAATTACGGATATGCCTGAATTTAAAGTTGTAAGTGAATACGAGCCGTCCGGCGACCAGCCCCAGGCAATAGAGGCCCTTGCAAAAGGCTTGGAGCTGGGCTTTGAGGAGCAGACCCTGCTGGGCGTCACCGGCTCCGGAAAAACCTACACGATGGCGAAGGTTATCGAAAAGCTGCAGCGGCCCACCCTTGTGCTGGCCCACAACAAGACTTTGGCGGCCCAGCTTTGCAGCGAGTTTAAGGAGTTTTTCCCGGATAATGCCGTGGAGTATTTCGTCTCCTACTACGACTACTACCAGCCGGAGGCCTATATACCACACACCGATACGTATATTGAGAAGGATTCGTCCGTAAACGATGAGATAGAGCGGCTGCGGCACAGCGCCACCTCGTCCCTTTTTGAGCGGCGGGACGTTATAGTGGTGGCCTCGGTGTCCTGCATATACGGCCTTGGCGACCCCATAGATTACGCCAACATGGTCATATCCCTCAGAGTTGGCCAGCATCGGGACAGGGACGAGCTTTTGAAAAAGCTTGTGGAGATACGCTACGAGCGAAACGACATCGCATTTGACAGGAATATGTTTCGGGTCCGGGGGGACACGGTGGAGATATTCCCCGCATACGCCAGCGACTACGCCGTGCGGGTGGAGTTTTTCGGTGATGAGATAGACAGGATAAGCGAAATCGATACAGTGACCGGCGCGGTGAAGGTCTATGTGTCCCACAAGGCTATATACCCCGCCTCCCATTACGTTACCACTCCTGAGAAGATGGAGCGGGCCATCGAGGAAATAAAAAAAGAGATGGACGACAGGGTGAGATGGTTTGAGGAACACGACAAGCTGGTGGAGGCCCAGAGAATACGCCAGCGCACCATGTACGATTTGGAGATGATGAAGGAGCTGGGCTACTGCACCGGAGTAGAGAACTACTCCCGGGTAATAAGCGGCCGGCCGGAGGGCTCGGCCCCCATGACGCTCCTGGACTATTTCCCAAAGGATTTTATCCTGTTTGTGGACGAGAGCCACGTGACGCTGCCCCAGGTCAGGGCCATGTGCAGGGGCGATAGGGCCAGAAAGCAGAGCCTTGTGGATTACGGCTTCCGGCTCCCCTCGGCTTTTGACAACAGGCCGCTGAATTTTGACGAGTTCAACGACAGAATACATCAGGCCATATACGTGAGCGCTACTCCGGGCGAGTACGAGCGCTCCCGATCCGCCCAGATAGTGGAGCAGATAATACGGCCCACGGGGCTTGTGGACCCGAAGATTTATGTCCGCCCGGTGGAGGGCCAGATAGACGACCTTATAGGGGAGATAAACGAAAGGGCCGCGAAAAACGAGCGGACCCTGGTTACAACGCTTACGAAGAAAATGGCGGAGGACCTTACGGCTTACCTTACAAACGCCGGCATCCGGGTGCGCTACCTCCACCACGACATAGGCACCGTGGAGCGCATGGAGATTATAAGGGATCTGCGCATGGGCGAATTTGACGTGCTTGTGGGCATAAACCTTCTCCGTGAGGGCCTCGATTTGCCGGAGGTGTCCCTTGTGGCCATGCTGGACGCCGACAAGGAGGGCTTCCTGAGAAGCGAGACCAGCATAATACAGACAGTGGGCCGGGCGGCCAGAAACGCCCAAGGCATTGTTATTATGTATGCCGACACGGTAACCCCATCCATGCGGGCGGCCATAGACGAGACGGAGCGGCGCCGGGAGATTCAGACGGCCTACAACAAAGAGCACGGCATAGTGCCGAAAACCATAGTAAAGAGCGTAAGGGACCTTATAGAGATATCCAGCGGGGACGCCGCCTCAAAGGCGGAAAGGAAAGCCTCCGAGGGCGTGAAGCTCACAAGGCGCGAGCGGGAGGAGGCCGTCTCCAAGCTGGAAAAAGAGATGGCGAAGGCCGCAAAGATGCTGGAATTCGAGTATGCGGCTATTTTAAGGGACAGGATAATAAAGCTGAGGGGCGAGTGACTCCGGCGGCGTTGGAGGTATTATGCTGGAATTTTTTACAGGCACTGTTTTTGGGAAAATAATTACCACATTTTTCATCTCCATGGTGCCGGTGGTGGAGCTTAGAGGGGCCATACCCTACGGCGTGGCCCTGGGACTGCCCTGCTGGCTGAGCGCTCTTGTGAGCGTTATCGGCAACATGGTGCCGGTGCCGTTTATAATAATTTTTATCAGGAGGATATTCGCCTGGATACGGCGGCGGATACCCAAGCTTGAAAATACGGTGAGCCGCATTGAGAAAAAGGCGCTTTCAAAGCGGGATTTGATAGTCCGCTCCGAGGTGCTGGGGCTTATAATCCTTGTGGCTGTGCCCCTACCCGGCACAGGGGCCTGGACCGGTGCGCTGGTGGCGGCCATATTCGATTTGAGGATAAAATCGGCGGTGCCGGCAATATTCGCGGGAGTTATAATCGCCGGTATAATAGTAAGCTGCATATCTGCGGGAGTTGCGGGGCTTTTGTCATAAACGGCGGCCCGGGCATATTATGGCCCGGGAGGAATTTTAATGAGTCTTGCCGCGGAAATAATACTGGCTGCCGTTATAACGGCGGCGATACTTCTCTCCCTCTGGGCGGTGAGGGGCATATCGCTCCTGCCAGTGGAGACAGGGGAGGGCGTGATCCTGGAATCCCGGGTGAGGGCCACAGGGGACGGAGACGGACTTGAAAACACTGTGGAGGGGCTTATGTGGCTCAGAGATAACGGCACCCTCCGGGGGAATATAGTGATATCCGACAACGGCCTTACCTGCGACGGGAGAAAACGGGCGGAGCTTTTGGCGAAAAAATACGATATAACGATAGAGGGGCCCTTTTATGGAGGCGGAATACATACAAATTAACGGCACTGTAAGCGGCGTTGTATATCAGAACAGCGAAAACGGCTATACAGTGCTGCGTATGCGGGACGAGAACGGCGACAGCGTCACCGCCGTGGGCTGCCTGCCGGATGCGGTGCCCGGTGAAGAGCTTATCCTCACGGGAAACTGGGTCACCCACCAGTCCTATGGGCAGCAGTTTAAAATAGAGTGGGCCGAAAGGCGGCTGCCCTCCGGCGCGGCGGCAATCTACGAATATCTGGCCGCCCACACCGTAAAGGGCGTTGGCCCCAGGACGGCCAGGGCGCTTGTGGACAAATTCGGTGAGGACACCTTTGAAATCCTTGAAAACCAACCGGAAAAACTCACGCAGATAAAGGGAATAAGCCGCCAGAAGGCGATGGAGATAAGCGCATCCTTCAGGCGGCAGGCCGGACTGCGGGTGCTTATAGAATTTCTGGCCAAATACGGCCTGCGGCCCCAGCTCGCCATGCGCCTTTACAAGTGCTACGGCACCGACGCCGTGGACGCGGTAAAGAATAACCCGTACATAATCGTTGGGGAGTATTTCGGCGCGGATTTTTTCGAGGCGGACGATTTCGCCCTGAATCTGGGCTTTGACGGCGACAGCCCCCAGCGGATAGAGGCGGCCGTGATATTTGAGCTGCGGCACAACACGGGAAACGGCCACACGTTCCTTCCGGCGGATAAGCTGGCCGCCGCTACAGATAAGCTCATAGGCGTGGGACAGGAAAATATCCTGGAGGCGATGGGAAACCTGGCCGACAGCGGGTTTATCCATATCTGCGATATAGCGGGAGTAAGGGCCTGCTACCTGGCGGATATGTTTGAAAACGAGGACTATGTAGCCCGGCGGCTCCTGCAAATGGCGGGGGAAGAGGCCGAGCGGGTCACGGATCCTGAGCGGGTCATATGCGATATAGAGCGGGAGCAGGGCATAAAATACGCCGGCGGCCAGCGGGAGGCGGTGCGCACGGCGCTGGACAGCTCCGTTATGGTTCTGACCGGCGGCCCGGGTACGGGAAAGACTACCACCGTCCGGGGAATACTGGCCCTTTTCGACAGGATGGGCTACAGCACGGCCCTGGCGGCGCCCACAGGACGGGCGGCCAAGCGGATGGGCGAGGTGTGCGGCAGAGAGGCCAGCACGGTGCATCGGATGCTCGGGGCGGGCTACTCCGGCGACGGCACGGAGCTTACCTTTGAAAAATGCGGCTCGGACCCCATAGAGGCCGACGCGGTGATTTTAGACGAGACATCGATGGTTGACATAACGCTAATGTGCGCTTTGCTGCACGCAATGCGGCCCGGCTGCCGCCTTATAATGGTGGGGGACGCAGACCAGCTACCCTCCGTGGGCCCGGGGAATGTGTTCGCGGACGTGATACGCTCCGGCGCAGTGCCGGTGGTAAGGCTCACGGAGATATTCCGGCAGGCCCGGGAGAGCCGGATAGTAAAGGGCGCCCACCTTATAAACCACGGTGAGCTGCCGGATTTAAAGGAAAATAAGGGCGACTTTTTCTTCCTGCGGCGGATGACGGCGGAAAAGACCTCAGACACGGTGGTGGAGCTGTGCGCCTCGCGGCTGCCGAAAAATATGGGGATACCGCCGGGGCAGATACAGGTGCTCTCCCCCTCCAGAAAGGGGAGGGGCGGCACTGTCAGCCTTAACCTGATGCTCCAGGAGGCAATAAATCCTCCGGCAGAGGGGAAAAAAGAGCGTAAATATGGAAAATTTGTCTTCCGCGAGGGGGACAGAGTGATGCAAATCAGAAATAATTATGATATAATGTGGAAAAGGGCCGACGGGACGGCGGCGGGGACCGGTGTTTTCAACGGGGATATCGGCTCCGTAGTCTCCATAGACGAGCGGGAAGAGACGCTGACGGTGGATTTTGACGACAGGATAGCCGTCTACACCTTCGATATGCTGAATGAGCTTGAGCCGGCCTACGCAATAACTGTACATAAGGCCCAGGGCAGCGAGTACAGGGCGGTGGTGCTGGCCGTGTCGGACAGCGCTCCGGCGCTTGCGGTAAGAAGCGTCCTGTATACTGCGGTCACAAGGGCCAAAGAACTTCTTGTAATCGTGGGCGACGACGGCGTTTTAATGAAAATGGCGGAAAACGACAGGCGGCAGAGACGCTACAGCGGACTGAGGGCAAGGCTCTGCGGCGAATAGAAAAGCGCAGGAATTAAGAAAACGGTCTCTGATTTTTTGGAGGAGGTCTTTCTAATGGGCATCTTTTCAGGAATTCTCGATGTTCTGTTCCCACCAAAATGCGTGTTTTGCGGAAAGGTACTGGGCAAGGGCGAAAAGGGCGTCTGCGCCAGATGCAAAGATAGTCTGCCCTACGCCGAGGGGGCCCAGTGCCGCAAAAAAGGAGAATTTTTTTCCGAGTGTGTGGCGCCGCTTTTTTACGAGGGCGATGTGAGAGAGTCCATACTGAGATTCAAATTCAAGGGCGCGACAGGCTACGCCTCGGAGTACGGAAAGATACTTGCCGACTGTATCAGGGACACGCTGGCGGACAGGTATGACATTATAACCTGGACGCCTGTGAGCAGCCGCAGGAAAAAGGACAGAGGCTATGACCAGGCCATGCTTTTGGCCTGCGCCGCCGCGCTGGAGCTGGACGATGTGGCGGTTGAGACGCTGAAAAAGCACACGGACGTACCGGCTCAGTCCGCCACCGGAAGCTATGAAAAGCGCAAGGCCAATATAAGCGGCGTTTACTGCGTCCCGGATCCGGAGCTTATAGCGGGGAAAAGGGTGCTTGTCATAGACGATATAGTTACAACCGGGGCAACTCTCTCCGAGTGCGCCAGGACCCTCCTGACGGCGGGGGCCGAAGATGTGGTCTGCGCGGCGCTGGCCCGGGACAGGGAATAGGCAGAGTTGCGGTATAAATTCCATATTTTCGGAGATAATCAGATAATATCAGATATGTAATTTGACGCCGGGCGGCAAAG
>CAZBUH010000041.1:9302-11703 GCA_964495095.1 uncultured Oscillospiraceae bacterium
GGCGCACCCGGTGCGATATAAGGTTCTTTTTGATACTTTTTCTTTTAAGAAAAAGTATAAGAAGGGGAATTTAACTTATGATTTTTGCGAGAGATATAGGAATAGATTTAGGCACTACAACGGTGCTTGTGTACGTTAAGGGCAAGGGGGTACAGCTCCGGGAGCCGTCCGTAGTTGCAATGGACAAGAATACGGGCCGGCTTTTAAAGGTCGGCATGGAGGCCCAGCGTATGCTGGGCAGGACTCCGGGCAACATAGTGGCCATCCGTCCAATACGCTTCGGGGTAATATCGGACTACGATATGACCGAGCGCATGATGCGCGAGCTTATCAGAAAGGTAACGCCGTTCAGCCTGTTTAAGCCCCGGGTAGTCATCTGCGTCCCCAGCGGGATAACCGAGGTGGAGGAGCGGGCCATCATAGACGCGGGCATGCAGGCCGGCGCCAGAAAGGTGTTCCTGATGGAGGCTCCTGTGGCCGCCGCCCTGGGCGCCGGAATAGACATTACAAAGCCCGACGGCCACATGGTGATAGATATCGGCGGCGGCACGACGGATATCGCCATAATCTCCCTCTCCGGCGTTGTCCAGTCGGCCTCCATAAAGGTGGCCGGGGAGGAATTTGACGACGCTATTATAAAATACGTTAAGCGTAAGCACAACGTGCTTATCGGTGACACCACGGCGGAGGAGATAAAAAAGAGCATCGGCTGCGTATTCCCCAAGGGCGACAACGCCGCCATGAACGTTAAGGGCCGGTGCCTTATGACTGGCCTGCCGAGAGTGGTGACTATAAATTCAAACGAGATGATAGAGGCCTTTGAAGAGGTGTCGGAGCGGATACTGGAGGCCATACATCAGGTGCTGGAGGATACGCCCCCGGAGCTTGTGGCGGACGTGTCCAATAACGGCATAGTCATGACCGGCGGCGGCAGCCTCGTGTGGGGCTTCGATAAGCTGGTTGAGTCCAGGACAAGCATAGAGACCCATATAGCCGACGACGCAGAGTCCTGCGTGGCCTATGGCATGGGAAAATCCCTGGAGCTCATAAACCAGATGCAGGAGGGCACCATAAACCTCTCCCGCAGAAAGCAAATGGAAAAGTAGTTATTCCCCGACATAAAAATAACCTGGAGCGCCGGGCCGTTCCGGCGGCAAAATATGTGATTGTAAGTCCGCAGGCGAGCAGCTTGCGGACTTTTCGGAGGTAAAAATGGATATTTGGGAAGAACTTTATAAAAGAGCCGCCGGCGCAAGAAACGGCAGAGCCCTGTCCCCATTTGTGGAGGCGGGCGGCGTCGGGGCGGCAGTGCAGGCAAAATCAGGGAATATATATACAGGCGTCTGCATCGATACTGCCTCGTCTCTGGGGATGTGCGCCGAGCGGAATGCGATTGCGAATATGATAACAAACGGCGACGACGAGATAGCGAGGGTGGCGGCGGTGATGCCGGACGGCCGGGTGGGCCCGCCATGCGGCGCCTGCCGCGAATTTATGATGCAGCTGCAAAAAGACGCCGGTGATATTGAGATACTTTCCGACTATGAGACACGCCGGACAGTTTCACTCCGGGAGCTTGTGCCGGACTGGTGGGGCAATGACCGGTTTGAGGAGAATACATAATGACCTGCGATGAAATGCTGAATATTGCCATGGCCCAGTCGGCGGTGGATTTAAGCTGCCGGCCTGAGGATTTTACGGCGGCGGAGAACAGGCTTGTTATATCAAAGCCCGCCCCCGGGGCCAGAAAATATCTGGAGCTGCCCTTCGGCTGCAATCTGGTGTCGTACGGGGGAAATGTTGTGGCGTCCGTATGCCCGGAGGCGGCGGAGGCAGTGAGGGGATATGTCGAGAAATACCGTAACTACGCCTGCTTTGAAACGCCCCATATACATGTCCTGGACGAGACCATAGGGAAATTCGGGCTTAAAACCTGCTTTATGGCCGAATATTTTCTGCCGGGCAGGAACGGGCCGAAGGCGGCGGACTGCCGGTACGGGATGCGGATACTGGGGCCGGAGGCTTTTAAAAGCTTATACAGGCCGGAGTGGAGCAACGCCCTGTGCGAAAAACGGAAAGAGCTGGACGTTTTGGGCGTGGGGGCATACGACGGGGAAAAGCTCGTTGGCCTCGCCGCCTGCTCAGCGGACTGTGACAGCATGTGGCAGATAGGGATAGACGTACTGCCGGATTACCGGCGGCGGGGGATAGCCTCGGCCCTTACGGGCAGGCTGGCGTTAGAGATAATAAAGCGGGGAAAGGTTCCCTTCTACTGCGCCGCCTGGTCAAATATCCCGTCCGTTAAAAATGCCGTAAGGAGCGGCTTTCGCCCTGCCTGGGTGGAGCTTACCGCGAAAAGCACGGAATTTGTAAATAAAATGAACGGATAGAAAATCCCAAT
>CAZBUH010000041.1:11803-15881 GCA_964495095.1 uncultured Oscillospiraceae bacterium
AAAATCTCCCCGGCGCTGCTGTAAAGCGCCGGGGAGATTACTTAATTAAATCTTAATCGCTTGCGTAATTGCTTTTTAATCCGGTATCGGGGATAATTTTGTCAGAAGCCCTGAGTGCTGTCCAGATCATCCACGGCGTCCTCCTCCGGGAAGTCCGCCTCATAGGGTTCCGGCGGGTCCGGGGGCGTTTCGGGGATGGCCGGCGACGGCGGAGGGATGATGTCCCCCTCTGTCCTGATGCCCACGGAGACTCCGTATTCCGCGGCGGCGTCCTCGTTGTCCTCGTCATCGTCGGAGTAGCCGTAGAAGGATGTGTCCGGCTGGGCCTTTTCCGTTACGGTGTCCATTATCTGCCGGATACTCTTCATTTTCGCCTGGACGGTGTAGGTTATGCTGTTCCAGAAGAATATGAGCCCGATAAGGCAGAAAGCAAGGGCCAGCACCGAGGCTTTCAGCATGGCGAGCCATACATCGCCAGTGCGCATTATGAGCCCCGCCAGAATTGGAAGGGAGGTATAAGGAATACTATAGGTGTGTGAAAAAAGCACGGCGGTATATATTATCTCCGTGAGAAAAACGAAAATAACGCTGCCCGCTACGGTAAGCGGTATGGCCGCCTTTGAGCGCCTGCCGCCCAGCAGCTCGTATCCCTTATAAACGCAGAATGGCATAAGGAGAAACAGCGCGTCTATCAGCAGGGGACGGTAGAAAACCGTCGTTAGGACTATGGAGAGCAGTGGCAGGAGCATGCCTATGATGCCTCCGGCCAGGGCCCCGAGGATTCCGGAGGCCGTGCTGCCGCTGGCGGCGGCGTATTGCGCCCGGGCTTTTTCGTTGCTGCCCATCTCCCTGACGCATTTTATATGGACGGGTGAGTACCAGCGCTTATAGCCGGCGTAGCCGTCGCAGTCGCCGAGACCGCAGAAGGGGCAGCTTTCCTCCGGACTTATGCCCTGCTGCCTGAATATGCTCACCGCAAGGGCGGATACAGACTCAAAAACCTCCCGGCAGTTGGACTCTGTGACGGAAGCCACAACCTGAAGGCAGCCGTCCTCGTAGATAAAGGAGGAGCCGCGGCCGAAATTCCGGCGTAATTCCCGGCGAAGCTCTTTTTCCGCCTTCCTGCCGGAGACTGGGGCCCGCCATGTGAAGCGCCAGTGGCTGCCGTTCAGCGCCGTCACGACGCAGGGAAAGCCCTGGGTGATTCCGTAGGCGCTGGAGCCGGAGGGCTTAAAGCCCATGGCTTCCATCTGAGTTGAAAAAGTATCGAGTTTCATAAAATCTCCCGGCGCATCAGCGCACAAGCCCCTCTCCGGCGGTATAGATATTTCCCGCGCCGACGGTGAGGATGATGTCTCCCGGCCTCGCCTCCTGGCGAAGTCTGTCCTCAAGCTCCTGGAAGGTGGGGCAGTACACAGAGCCGGGTATCTTCTCGGCGATATCCCTGGAGGATATGCCTATTGTATTTTTCTCCCTGGCGGCGTAAATCTCCGCCAGATATGCCTTGTCGGCCCGCTTAAGCTCCCTTACAAAGTCATTGAACAGGGCCTTTGTGCGGGAATAGGTGTGGGGCTGGAAGGCGATTATCACGCGCTGATAATCAAGGGATTTTACCATGTCCAGCAGGGCCTTAAGCTCGCCCGGATGGTGCGCGTAGTCGTCGTAAATTTTAGCGCCGTTATATTCGCCCTTGTACTCAAACCTGCGTCCGGCGCCGGTAAAGGAGGCGAGCCCCGCCTCTATGGCGGAGACAGGCACGCCCATCACAAAGGCGGCGGCGGCGGCGGCCAGCGCGTTCATTATGTTGTGCATTCCCGGCACCTTGAGGGTCACATGGGCGTATTTTTCGCCGTATTTCAGCACGTCGAAAGCCGAAAGCCCGTTTTTGACCGAGATGTTGGCGGCTCTTATGTCGGCGTTTTCCCCCAAACCGAAGGTGACGATTTGCCTGTCAAGCCCCTTAAGGGCGTCCACGGTGTTTTTGTCATCGCAGTTTGCAACGACGTATCCCTTTTCAGGCACAAGCGACGCAAAGGAGCGGAAGGAGTGCTTTATGTCCTCAATGTCCTTAAAAAAGTCCAGATGGTCGGCCTCTATGTTGAGGATAACCGCCACGGTGGGGGAAAAGCTGAGGAAAGAGTTATAATATTCGCAGGACTCCATAACTATCGTGTCGCCGCGGCCCACCCGGTGTCCGGCCTTTAAAAGGGGCAGGGTGCCGCCTATCATAACGGTGGGGTCTTTTTCGGCGGCCATAAGGATATGGGTGGACATGGAGGTGGTCGTTGTTTTGCCGTGGGTGCCGGATATGCAGAGGGCGTGGCCGTAGCGGCGCATTATGCAGCCCCAGGCCTGGGCGCGCTCGAATACGGGAATGCCCGCCGCCCTGGCCGCCTTTATCTCGGGGTTGTCGTCGTGGGCGGCGGCGGTGCGGACAAGAAACTCCGCCCCCTCGATATTTTTTGCGTCATGCCCTATGGCTATGTCTATCCCCAGGGTGCGCAGATGTTTTACAGCGTCGCCCTCGTTTATGTCCGAGCCGGAAATGCTCAGCCCCAGGCCATTGAGTACCTCGGCCAGAGGGGCCATGGATACGCCGCCGATGCCAACAAGATGGCCCCGGCATCCAGGACGGATGAATTGTTCAAAATCTGATACGGTCATAAAGCCTCCGAATGAAAACAAATTTGATAACAGAAATTTATGTTGCCATTGCCAGCCTGTGCCTATATAATAATTATAACAAACAAAGAGAAAAACTATCACCGGCATGGAAATTTAAACCGCGGAAAGGCCCGTGTTTTAAATCCACTCCCGGATATTATAATATTTTTCTTTGAGGAATACAATACCAATCGGTCGCAATTAGTTACCAACCGCGACTTCAATTTTGTCATAAAAGGCAAAAAATACGGAAAAAGAGAATTACTGAATCGGGAGAGAAAAGCATGAAGGTACTTATAGTCACCGTTACCACAGGCGGCGGACACAACTCCGCGGCCAGGGCGCTGGCGGATGAATTCAACGCCCGCGGGGTGGATAACGAGGTTGTGGACTTCTATCAGTATGTAAGCCGTATACTTTATAAAATAATGGATAAGGGCTATATATTCTCCACAAAGCATCTGCCCAACCAGTTCGGCAAAGCGTACACGGGGCTTGAAAACCACGAGGCGGCCCGCCGGCTGGTAAGCGTGCTGGGCCGCAACAAGGCCATGGCGAAGAAATTTGCCGGCTACTTTGAAAAATATACGCCGGACGTTATAATCACCACCCATGTTTTCGTAGGGCAGGTGCTGAACGAGCTGAAAAAATACGGCTTTCTGCGGATACCGGCGGTTGGCATAATCACGGATTTCTGCGTCCACCCTTTCTGGGAGGAGCTTTACAGGATAGAGTATATCGTCACGGCCGACAAGGTGATAAATTTCGAGGCGGAGCGGAAGGGCATATTTTCAACGCGGCTTTTGCCCTACGGCATACCGGTGCGGAAAAAATTCGTGGCGGAAAAGCTGGGAAAGGCCGAGGCCAGGGCAAAGCTGGGGCTGGAGCAGGATAAAAAGACCATACTTTTCATGGCCGGAAGCATGGGCTTCGGCAATATGATACCAAATGTGGCAAAGGTGGACAGCCTGGGGCTTGACATTCAGATAGTGTGCATCTGCGGCAACAACGAAAAGCTGAGGCAGAAGCTCAATATGCTTGTAACAAAGGGGAGCCTCACGGTGAAAGGCTTTGTGGACAACGTGGAGGAGTACATGGACGCCGCAGACTGCCTTGTGACAAAGCCCGGCGGGCTCACGGTGTCTGAAGCCCTTGCGAAAAAGCTGCCTCTTATCCTGATGAACCCCATACCCGGCCCGGAGCTGCGAAACAGCGAATTTCTGCTGAACAGCGGCGCGGCCATAAAGGTGAGCGACACGTTCCCAATAACCTCCGCCGTCTCCTATGTGTTCTCCGATGAAAACCGCCTCCGGCTTATGGAGCGCTCGGTAGAGCTTATATCCCACCCGGACGCGGCGGTGAAGATATGCGACTTTGCGGAAAAGATAGGCGGGGAAGAGCGTTTCAGGCTAAA
>CAZBUH010000042.1:0-15640 GCA_964495095.1 uncultured Oscillospiraceae bacterium
CAATGAGCGAAAACGCCAGAATAAGCGCAATCAATAAAATCAATATCCTTTTCATAGCAAGGTCACCTCCAAATACCGATTTGTCGAACTGCCCTGATTATAACACATGAGTGGAAGCTTCACAAGGCCGGTGCAAGCCGTTTTACCCCTGATTTTGCCTTCTGCCGATTCCATTTTAAATAATCAGAAAAAATGTCTTGACAAACTGCTCCCCGATGGCGGAGGTTCAGAAAGGCCCGCAGAAATTCCGCATTGCGGCATGAATAAAAGGAAACGGTGCAGCCCCTCACGGGGGCTACACCGCAACCTGCGACGAAATACTTCCTTATCTGACCGGGCCTACAGGGTGCCGCCTTTATTTTGCAGAAAAGCGGGATATTTTTCCTTATTTGTGCGGAGGATTTTGCATATCCGCGTATATATCCTTGATTTTCTGAGGACATTTTAATAGAATGATTACAGAAGTTTTGCAGAAAAATCGTGGTGGTGAATATGGAAAAAATCAAAAAGCTGCTGATGGCCCGAACCTGCCGCCCGGAGCATGTGGACGAGCTGAAGCTGCTGCTGCCGGATACAGAGATAGTCTGCCGCGGATACATGAGTGCCTCAGCGGAGGACGTTTCCGGGGCGGATGTCATTTTCGGAAATGTGGCGCCTGAATTTCTCCGGGGCAGCGATACTGTAAAATGGGTGCAGCTCGCCTCCGCCGGGGCCGATTTGTACGCTCCGGTGTGCGGCGAGGGTACGCTCCTTACAAACGCCACCGGGGCTTACGGCGGAAATATAGCGGAACACATGCTGGCTATGCTGATGTATTTGCAGAGGAATCTCGGAGGCTACCGGGAAAATATGCTCCGGGGCCGGTGGCGGCCGCTGGGGGCGGCGGGAGCCGTGGACGGCTCCGTGTGCCTTATATTGGGAATGGGCGATATAGGCGGCTCTTTTGGAAAGCTTATAAAGGCCATGGGCGGATATGTTATCGGCGTGAGAAGAACGCCGGGAGAAAAGCCGGATTTTGCCGATGAAGTGCACACCACAGAGGCACTGGACAGTCTGCTTCCCAGGGCCGATATAGTGGCTATGGCGCTTCCGAATACGCCGGAGACGGCGGGCATAATGGGGCCTGAGAGGATAGGACTTATGAAGCCCGGCTCGTACCTTATAAATGTGGGTCGGGGGAGCGCCGTGGATAAAGCCGCCCTTATAAGCGCCCTTAACTCGGAACGGCTTGCCGGCGCGGCCCTGGATGTGGCGGAGCCGGAACCCCTGCCGGAAAACGACCCCCTGTGGCGGGCGGAGAACCTGCTCATAACGCCCCATGTCTCCGGGCTTACGAGAACGAACATGTCAATTGCCGACAAGGTGCAGGATATATTCAAATATAATCTCCGTATATTCCTCACGGGCGGAGAGATGAAAAACCTGGTGGATAAGCGGACAGGATACAGGAGAAGGGGATAAAATGAACGATATTTCCATAAAATGCTTTCTGTGCGTTGCGGAGACGCTGAATTTCACCTCTGCCGCAGAGCGGCTGTATATGACCCAGCAGGCGGTCAGCAAACAGATCGCAAAGCTGGAGGACGAGTTTGGGGAGCAGTTTTTTATCCGCTCCACAAGGGACGTGAAGCTCTCCTATGCAGGCGAGGTGTACTACCGGGTGTTTTCTGACTTTATGTCCGGGCTGCGGGAAGCCCAGAACAAGGTGGAGCAGCACAACAATATGGTGAACAATGTGATAAAAATAGGCATACTTTTCGATATCGCTATCCCGAAGCAAATCGTGGGGATGATAGGGGAGTTTAAAAAGCAGAATCCCGAGATCAGGGTGCAGATAGAGCGCTTTGACATGTGGCAGCTTATAAAGAGGTTTGAGGACGGGACGTTGGATATGATAATCACTTACCGCGCCACCGTTGAACGGACAATCGACATAAGCAGCCGGAATTTTATAATCATTTCAAATTTCGGCATGGTGCTGACATATTCGGATAAGCACCCCAGATGCGGAAGCTTTGAGACTTTGGATGATTTTAAAAACGAAAAATTTTTTACTCACGGAGACGATACTGATTACCCCATGAGCATAAAGCGCGAGGATGAGATACGTTCTCATTTTTCGGACGAGATGCGTGCCTGCGGGCTGGATATCTCGGATATCGAGGTGTACCCGAACAAGGAGTCTGTTGAAACGGCGGTGGAGATGGGGCTGGGCATCGGCCGGTGCGGCAGCCTCAATGTGTTCTGCACAGAGCCGGGCATCCGCACTTTCCCTCTCGAGGGCTCCGACGCCGAGCTGGTCATAGCCCACGGCGGAGAAAACCAGAGCGAGGCCTGTGAAAAATTCAAGGTATATGCGCGGAGTTATACCTGGCATTGATTTGTGATTATATTTGCATGAAATTATATCTGTTATATGGGCTGCGGTTGTTAATTCGGCACAAAAAGGTTGTTTCTCAAAGCTTAGAGGATGGTTTAAAATCGAAATAAAGATTTTAAGAAGGAGGAACATCATGAAAAGACTTTTTGCGCTGATTTTGTCCGCGGCCCTTATTTTTGCCCTTGCAGCAGGCTGCGGAAGCAAAGAGCCGGAGCCGACCTCAGCAGAGCCCGACGTCCAGGAGACGGAAGAGGCCACGGAGGCGCCGGTGACGGAAACAGACGAGCCTCAGGAGCCTGTTGACGACGCATATTTCCCGCTGGAGGAGACGGGAGAGCTGTCAATGTGGTTCTGCTATCCGCCGTTTGTGACAGACTATATCGAGGGGCCCCAGGAGTACCTCATCTATCAGGAGGCCATGGAGCGGCTCAATTTGGATATTGAGTTCCAGGCCGTGCCCATCCCTGCGGCAAGAGACCAGCTCACCATTATGCTCTCGTCCGGCGATATGACAGACCTGGTGCTGGGAATGTTCGGCAACTACAGCGGCACTCCCGCCGGCAGCGTTGAGGACGAGATAATCTACGACCTTACGGATTACATCGCCCAGTACGCTCCCAACTACACCAATGTGCTGAATTCAAATGAGAACTACAGAAAACAGGCCTCCACCGACGACGGCCGCCAGCTCCTGTTCTACTACATAGAGTCCCAGGAGGGGCAGATGGAAAATTACGGCCCCATTATCCGTCAGGACTGGCTGGACAAGGTGAACATGGAGATACCCGAGACATACGACGACTACCATGAGGTGCTCACCGCCTTTAAGAACGAGCTTGGAGTAAGCGGCGCCCTCTGGATACCCCATATGGGCTCTGCCGACGGCAGCTTCCTGGGCGCCGGACTGGGCGTTGTCACCGAGAGCTATGAGGATAAGTATAAGCCCTTCGCCCTTGTGGACGGAAAAGTGGTATACGGCCCGCTGCAGGATGAATATCTCGATTATCTCACCCTGCTGCACGACTGGTATGAGGAGGGGCTTATATATCCCGACTTCATGTCCGATACAGCCTCCTATATGTATCCCGCCGACGATATCGTAACCGACGGCAAGACCGGCATATTCCTCAATATTGCAAAGAACCTGGACAGCTACGCGTCCATGACCACCGACGAGGATTTCACCCTGGCCCCCATTTACAACCCCGTTAAGAGCGAGGGCGACATGAGCCACCTGACCGCCGGCATCGGCACCTACTGCAAGATAGGCTCCGCCACCGCCGTCACCACGGACTGCGAGGATATAGAGCTTGCCGTGCGCTATCTTGACTGGTGGTTCAGCGACGAGGCATGGCTCCTTGCAAACTACGGCGTGGAGGGCGAGACCTTCGAGTTTGTGGACGGAAAGCCGACCTTTACCGACATGATACTGAAGAGCGAGCTCGGCCAGAACACGGTGCTTACGCTTTATACCGGCGCTACCAGCGGCGCTTCCTTCCTGTTCGACAACACCAAGTATACACAGCTCTACTCCGATATCCAGCTTGAGTCGGGCGAGATATGGAGCGCACATACCGACGGCGCCTGGGACCTGCCGGCCATAGCCCTGACAGGCGACGAAACCTCGGCCTTTAACGGCGTGTACAACGACATAATCACATATGTTACCGAGAACGTCGTGGCGTTTATTATCGGCAGCCGCAGCCTTGATGAGTTTGACGATTTCAGAGCCCAGATAGAGGAAATGAACATCGACCAGTGCATAAGCATCTATCAGGACGCCTGCGACAGATACGCAAACAGATAAGGATTCTTAAAAGGCAGAGAGGATGCCGCAGGCGCGGCATCCTCTTTGTAAATCCTGATATATAAAACTTGAAAGGAAGTTTGTATGGCAGCAGTTAAATATCTTACTCCCGAGGAAAAGCTGGACATATGGGAGGAGCAGCGGGAGATACAAAACCTTATGGGCAGGCTCACCTTTGATATCTGCCTTAACCGGGACAGCCTTATTTTTGAGCGCTACTGGACAAAGGAAAACCAGCCGAGCCTGGGCCTTAACGGGGGCTTTTATGTAGGCGCGGAGAGCGTGGCGGCCTATTATGAGGCGCGGCACCAGGCCACGCTGGTGCGGACGGAGATAATGAAAAAGGCTTTCCCCGAAAAGCTGAAGGATTTTTCCCAGGAGCAGCTATACGGCGTGGGGCAGCTTGAGATAAAGCCCCTTACCTCGCCCTACGTGAAGGTTGCCGGGGACGGCAAAACCGCCAAGGGCATGTGGTTTTCCCAGGGAAATATATCGAATATCTACGGGGAGGGTCCCCAGTCCTTCTGGACCTTCGGCTGCTTTGCCGGGGATTTTGTAAAAGAGAGCGGCAAGTGGAAAATCTGGCACCTGATGTACTTAGAGGACATAAACACCTACATGGGCGAGGATTGGAACAGCAATGATAAGAAGAGCCCTGTGCCCGGCTTTGAGCCGGCGGCGGGCATAAAAATGCCGGAATTTGACGTAAAGTGCGTAAACAGGGAAAAATATACCGGAAGCCGCCGGTTTACGGAGCTGCCCAAAATACCGGAGGACTACGAGACATTTTCCGGCACATTCAGCTATGGCGTTTAAGGAGGGAGAGGCATGGAGAAGAAAGTGTACACCGACCGGGAGATGGCGGAGCGTATCTGGGACAAGGAGCAGATAAAAAGCCTTATGAGCCTGCGCTCCTTCTGCATATACAACGATTGGCGGAGAAAGGAGCTTAACGAGCTGTGGGTATCTCTGCCGGAGCATACGGCCTCCGCCTCCTACGGCGGAAACTGGGGCTATTACGTGGGCATGGACAGCATATCCAATTTCTATGTTGTACAGCACGATGAAAAGCGTCGGGCGCACAGCAGGGAGCTGGGGTGCAGTGAAAAAACCGGCCCCGGTGTTTTGTCGTTCCACCCTGCGGCGACGCCGCTTTTAAAGCTTGCGGGCGACGGGGGGACCGCCAAGGGCCTCTGGTACTCCATCGGCTGCGAAGCCCAGGGGCGGAAGGACGGCACCGCGGACGCAATGTGGGTAAATTACAAAATCGGAGCCGATTTCGTAAAAGAGGACGGGAAGTGGAAAATCTGGCACCTTGTGGACTCAATGGACCTCTACTGCCGCCCGGGAGAGTTCTACTATAAGCAGCCGGTGTTCCCGGAGGCGGCGGAGGACTATTCCAGAATTTCCTTCGGTACGCCGGATGTGGAGCTTTTGACCCACGACGTCACATACAACTGGTCTGATAACTATCCCTTTATTCCGGCGGATTATCAGACCTACCGGGAAGAAGAGGGATACGGCCCCAAGGGCCATCCCCTTTACAGGGAGGCGAAATAATGAATAAGGATTTAAGCTTCAGCCAGCGGGTGCACAACGCCAACGGCAGCCAGGAGGCGGAAAACCTGCAGGCCATACACTGCTATCTCCACGCGGCCAGCCGCTCAAAGGAGGAGTGGTCGGATTACTGGAGCAG
Source organism: uncultured Oscillospiraceae bacterium (assembly GCA_964495095.1). Taxonomy (GTDB): domain Bacteria; phylum Bacillota; class Clostridia; order Oscillospirales; family Oscillospiraceae; genus CAZBUH01. Next base: position 5,884 of record CAZBUH010000042.1, read on the forward strand.
GAGCGACAAGTGCTCCTGGGCCCACGGCTTCGGCAGAATGCGCGGCTTTGACCAGGTGTGGTACGGCTCCGTTGGCACCTATGACGCAAACACTTATCAGAACTACATGAAAATACTGCCCGTCTATCCCCAGGTGGCGGGCATGGACCCCAGGCCGCTGATGGTGGTCTCCATGCACACGCTGGCCTCCGGGGTAATAGAGGTGGCCGAGGACGGCAAAACCGCAAGGGCGGCCTATTTTACGCCGGGCACGCTTTTTTCCGTGCTGAACGACGATGAGAAAAAGGACGCCAGCGTCCTCTGGGAGAGATACGGCCTTGACTTTATATACGAGGACGGGCGGTGGCTTATGTACCACACGCAGGTCTGCCCGGATTTAAGCTGCGATTTTGACGGCTGCAACATGGCGGCAAACGGCTATGTGAAGCTCACCTCGCCGGAGGACGCGAAGGTGCATGTCTCCAAAAACGCCGGCCCTCCGGTGGCGGACCCGGGCCCGCTGCACTTTGACTACAGCCCGGTGCAGATATCCCAGAATACCGTACCCTATCCCATGCCGTATAAGACTATGGATGACAATAATACATACACAAAGGAGAGTAAATAATGATCTCTGGCGTTTATGATTTAAACCTGTGCCTTGGAAAGCCAATCGAGGGCTTCCGGAGGCCGGTGCTGAAGCCAGGCTACGAGCGGCCGGGGGAGCCGCCCATCGGGGGCAGGGACGACGCGGAGCTTAAAACAGTCCGCCATACGGTGGAGTTTTTCCAGGAGGACGGCGTAACAAAGGCTGTTTATACCACGCCCCGGGGAAAGCAGAAAATAGATAAGGTGGTCTGCACTGAGTACAGCGCCGCCTGGGAGTGCTATGCCGGAAGCGAGGGAGTGGAGCTTTTCCACTGCGTAATGCTCATAAGCGAGAGCTCGGACCATGTGGCCGGCTTCACCGCCGGTACGGCGCCATGCTTCAGGGGCTATACGCCATTTGACGGAAAACGCAGGGCTGAATAAATTGCAAAACCGCCCCGGGAATTTTCCCGTGGCGGTTTTTGCGATTGTCAAGAAAGCCGTGCGGCTTTCTTGACAAAGGGCTGCGGCGGAGTTTTTCGGCCATATATATGTAACGGCGGCTTTCGCCGCCTGGGTCACAGATCCTTTTTTATCTGGTTTATCGCGTTTTTTTCCAGCCGGGACACCTGGGCCTGGGATATGCCAACCTCTTCGGCCACCTCCATCTGAGTTTTGCCGTCGTAAAATCTGAGGGCCAGGATGTGCTTTTCACGCTTGCCGAGCCGGGCGATAGCCTCGTTTATGGCTATCTGCTGGAGCCAGCTCTCGTCGGTGTTTTTTGTGTCGCCCACCTGATCCATAACGCATATTGCGTCGCCTCCGTCGGTGTAGACCGGCTCATAGAGGGAGACGGGGTCCGTTATGGCGTCCATGGCGAACACCACGTCCTCACGGCGGATGTCCAGCTCCTTCGCAATCTCCTCCGGGGTCGGCTCCCGGTGGTTTTCGTTTGTGAGCCGCTCCTTTACCTGGAGGACTCTGTAGGCCGTGTCCCGCATACTTCGGGATACCCGTATGGCGCTGTTGTCGCGCAGATACCGGCGTATCTCGCCGATTATCATCGGGACGCCATAGGTGGAAAATTTTACGTCCAGGCTGGTGTCAAAGTTGTCTATGGCCTTCATAAGGCCGATACAGCCCACCTGGAACAGGTCGTCGGCGTTTTCGCCCCGGTTTGAGAATTTCTGTATTACCGACAGTACAAGCCGCAGATTTCCGGAGATCAGTTCTTCCCGGGCTTTCCGGTCTCCGTTTTTGGAGCGTTTTAACAGCTCCATCGTCTCATCGTTTTTGAGAACCTTGAGCCGCGACGTGTTCACGCCGCATATCTCTACCTTTCCCTGCAATAAAAAGACCTCCCACGGAAAATACCCTTACAGTATTTCCCGCAGGAGGTCTTTTAATTCTTATACTTTTTTAAGCGCGAATACTTATTCGGCCTGGCGCTTTTTGAGACAGCGGTTTATATAGAGCATCAGGAACACCGGAATAACGGCGGTAATAGCGCCCATGATGAAGGTGGGCATAATGCCCACGGCGGTGGCCGCTTCAACGTCAACAGAGGCTTTTATAAGGTTGTTGGCGATAAAGTTGAAGAATATGGAGCTGAAGCCAAGGGCCAGCATGGCGACGCCGTAGTTTGTGCCGGAGTTTTTCGGCCCAAAGAGGTCGGTGCAGAGGGCGGCGTTGACGGCGGAGGGCCCGCCGTAGGCGAAAGCTATAAGGGCGATGGTTACAAAATAGCCGTAGCCGCCGATAAAGGTCATAAGTATGGCGCCCACCAGGGTTATGCCGCACAGTATGTACATCGTGTTGGAGCGGCCCAGCTTATCCGACAGGGAGGCCATTATAAGGCGGCCCGCCGCGTTTGTAATGCCGGTAAAGGAGACGCAGAACACGGCGACGCTGGGGGCGAGGCCGCGGACGATGCCCAGATTTTTAATAAGGGGTACGCAGAGATTCCACGTTCCGTTTATAAAGAAGATGGAGAAGAAAAGCGCCCAGAACGCGGGCTTTTTCATAGCCTGGGGCAGCGTGTAGTTTACATTGCCGGAAACGGCGGCCTTGGGCATGTTGAGACTCTCTATGTACTTCTCGTCGGGCAGGGAGATGAAAATGCAGGCTATAAGGCCAAGCACCGCGAAAACGATTGCCAGAATAAGAAACACCGGCACAAAATTCACAATTCCCGCGTCATCCCTGAACATGTCCATAAGCACGGTGGAAAGAGGGGTGAACACGACGGTGGAGAGACCGAAGGCCGAGCAGGCAAGGCCAGAGGCGAGGCCCCTCTTGTGGGGCAGCCATTTCTGGATGCAGGATATGCAGGCGCCGTAGGCAAAGCCGGAGCCGAGACCGGCCATAATGGCATAGGTGAGATTCAAAAGACCTATGGTGGACTCAGTCAGGAGCGCCGTGAGGCCGACTCCCAGCGAGAATAGGATTACGCCCAGGACGCATGTGAGCTTCGGCCCTTTTTTGTCGTTTATAAAGCCGCCTATGAGGTTGCCGAAAACGAAAGCGAAAATCATGTAGGAGGACACCATGCCGGCGGCGCTGTCGCTCCAGTTGAAGGATTTTACGATGTCCGCCCGCAGCGCGCTCCACAGATACAGTATGCCGACGCATAGCTGGACAACGAGGCAGCCGATAATGGCGGCCAGCATTTTACCTTTGCTCTGTTTCATTTCTAAAATCTCTCCCTTTTTTATATGGAACTTGAAAATTATAAAATAATGCCGCGCCGCAGAGGTGAAAACGGCGGCAGCCCCGGTGCGCAATGGGCTTTTCGATATTTTTCGGGGAAAAGCGTTACGCAAAAACGCGCCTCAAAATTTTGAGGCGGCGATTAGTTAACCAGCTGGATAATTATAGCACAATGTTCATCTGTTGTAAATATCTTTAACAGGAAAAATGCGCCTGCCGCGCTCTCCGACGGCCTGTTAATAAAAATCACCGGGGCGAGCGCCTGCAGCTCGCCCCGGTGATGGGACTTTCTGAAATTTCGCGGATATCTTATGCTTTCCAGAGACTGTGGAGGTTGCAGTATGCGTATACCGCCTCCACCTGCTCGCCCTCACAGAGTGCGAAACAGACCTTCGGCTCGTCCCCGGGCTTCAGCGCCTTGCGCTGGTTGCCGGCGGTGGTCTGGAGGGACACCCACTCAATGTAATGCTCAGGCAGCATAGGGTGCTCAGTGGAGCCAACGGTGACGTAAACCTTGTTGTCCTTTACCTCGTACACCGGGATATGCTTTTCAGCGGCGGCCTCGGTGGTGCCGGGGATAATCTCCTTCATCTTCTGGCCGCAGCACATTACCGGTACGCCGGCGTTTTTGACAATGGCTACGATATTGCCGCAGTGCTCGCAAATATAAAATTTCTGTTCCATTATGTAAACCTCCTTGTTTTACGGCGGCCTTGCCGCCCGTTTTGTATTGCAGCTTAATGGCAGGAGCCGTTTCCGGCGCAGCCGTGCTTATCTTCTCCGCAGTGATGGCCCTCGCCGTGGCCGCCGCCCATGGCGCTGACCGCCTGGCTGCCGGTTACCTGACCGTTCTCCACATCGTAAATTTTAAACTGTTCCGTGTGGCCAAAGTGCTGAAATATATTCCCGTTTTCATAAGTGACAGTGATTTTCATTATCACCGTTTCCTAAAGCCAGCCGAAATTATTTTCAACATCTTACAATTATATTGTAATACCCTATACCGGAAAATGCAAGGGGATATGAAATATATAAGGCGGCATTTTTGCGAAATCACAATAGACATTGGACAGGAGAAAAAAAGGATAAAGGATAGAGCCTCGAGAGGTAAAGCTGAGTTAACACAAACCGACTCGCCGAAAGGAGGCCATATCCTTCATGACCGGTATAACACAAAATATGAGGTACAGGCAATCCCTGATGAAATACGCGGAGAAATACGGCGTGAGTTGCGCAAGCCGGAGGTACAGCAAAAGCAGGCCGTATATCTGCCTCCGGAAAGCGCACCGGGACGGGAGCGCGGAGTCCCCGGCCTGCCGTTCCTTTTTTCTCTCCGAGCGATTTTCAAAGCAGCTTGCTGCCCGTAACCGCCGTTCCGACAGCTTGCTGATGAGGCCCCTTAACCGGCCGTCTCCTAAAAAATTCTCTGTCCAATATGTTTGACAATCCTGCAATAAAATCGCGCTTAAAATGCGGATTTTTATTGACATGGGCAAATTAATTAATGTATAATATATTTCCGGTATTGTTTTTGAATACCGGAAATATATTTTGCCAACTGCTTTGGCCACGGCCAATGTCGAGTATGGAGTAAATTTTAAGGAGGTGCCGCAAGATGAAGAGAACATATCAGCCCAAAAAGCTTACCCGCAAGAAAGAGCACGGCTTCCGTAAGAGAATGTCCACCAGCAATGGCCGCAAGGTGCTGGCCCGCCGCAGAGCAAAGGGCCGTGCAAAGCTTTGCTATTAAACCGCTTATAACCTTACAGGGCGGCAGCTATGACCGCCCTAATGGCGTATATACGGAAACGGAGCTAACGAGGTGTACCCGTTGAAATTTTCAAAGCCACTTAAAAACAGCTATGAGTTTCGCCGGCTGTACTCCAAAGGCGCCAGCGCCGTCTCGCCGCTTTTGGCGGTGTATTGCAAAAAGACAAAACGGGACTGCAACAGACTGGGCATAACGGTAGGCGTCAAAATAGGCAAGGCTGTCCACAGGAACCGCATCCGCCGGCGTATCCGCGAGATTTACCGGTTGAACGAGGAGAAATTTTCCGCAGGATGGGATATTGTGGCCGTGGCCAGGGTAAAATGCAGATATGCAGAGTACCGCCGGATCGAGGCGGATTTTCTGCGCCTGTGCGGTAAATTGGGGCTTCTGAAATGAAAAAAGCGCTTATATGGCTTGTGAAGTTTTACAGAAAGCATATTTCGCCTATGCGGCCCCCATGCTGCCGGTTTATACCCACATGCTCGGAGTACGCCTTGGAGGCACTGCAGAAGTACGGCGCCCTGAAAGGCTCCTGGCTGGCCTTTCGCCGGATACTCAGGTGCAACCCTTTCCACAAGGGCGGCTATGATCCGGTCCCGTAAGCCGGGGTAAGACTTACAAATTGACGGCGCTGTATAAGCGCGAATGGAGAAAAAAATATGCTGAGTGCTATAGCAAAGCCGTTTGGTATTTTGCTGATGTGGCTTTATGAGCTGTTCAAGAATTACGGCATAGCCGTTATCGTGTTCGCTCTTATAGTCAAGCTCATACTCCTGCCTTTTATGGCAAAGAGTAAGCGCAGTATGATGCGCATGACCCGATTCCAGCCAAGGCTGAAGGAGCTGGAGAAGAAGTTCGGAAACGACAAGGAAAAATACAACGCCGAGGTGGCCAAGCTGTATAAGGAAGAGGGCGTAAACCCCATGTCCGGCTGCCTCTGGTCCCTGCTGCCGTTCCCAATACTGCTGGCCCTGTATCAGGCCATCCGTTACCCTCTGACGATCATGATGGGCGTATCCTCGGAGCTTTTGGCCGAGGGCGGCGCCATCTATGAGCTTCTGCAGAAGCTGGGCTATTCCAGCAACATCAGCGCGGCCTACGAGCAGATTGCCCAGACGCAGTTTATCTCCAGCAACTGGGAGCAGTTCAAGGCCCTCGGTATTGAGAAGCTGCAGCAGATAGACTACTCTTTCCTTGGCCTTGACCTGGGCTCCCAGCCTAGCTTTAAGCTCTGGGCTGTTGACTGGAGCACCGCGGACAAGTGGCAGGTTATCGGCCTGTTCCTTATCCCGATAATTTCCGGCGTGCTCACATATCTATCCTCTTACATCAGCTCGAAGATGTCGGGGCAGGATATGTCGGGCAATAAGACAATGATGATAATGATGCCCATCGTATCTCTGTGGATAGGCTTTGCGATGCCTGCGGCGCTGGGCGTATACTGGATAGCCAGCTACGTTTTCAGCATCCTTCAGGATGTCGTGCTCACAAAGAGATATAAGCGGATAATGGACATTGAGGACGCCGACCGCATTGCAAAGCAGAAAGCCCGGGAGGCCGAGCTTGAGGCAAAGCGCGCGGAGACGGAGCGGCTGAAGGCGGAGAACGCAACGGTCGTAAATCCCAACACATCCCGCAGGAAAAAGCAGACTGCCGAGCGCCAGGCCGCGGCCGAGAAGGCGGCGGAGTGGGGCAGGAAGAACGCCAAGGAGACGCCGAAGGAGGCGGAGCCTTCGAGAGAGGGCAACCGTCCCTATGCAAGAGGACGGGCCTACGACCCGGAGCGCTATAAGGGCTCCGGTGAGCAGGACGGGGATGCGGAGGATGCGTCCGGCGCGGCGCCGGAAGAGGCCGGCGAGCCGGAGACGGCTGAAATCCCGGAGATTTCCGGGGCCGCTGGGGAGCTTTTCGACACGGAGGACGGGCCTTGCGATAACGACGAAGAGCTTTCCGGCGTGAAGGAAGCGGAGAAGTCCGACGATGACGAATAAGGAGAAGCCTTATGATTAAAAGTGCAGAATTTTCCGGCAAAACGGAAGAAGAGGCTGTGGCTGCAGCCCTTGCGGAGCTTGGTCTGGAGCGGGACGCAGTCTCTATAAAGGTAATTGAGCGCGCCAAGTCCGGTTTTCTGGGCATTGGCGCTTCCCCTGCGAAGATACTTGTGGAATATGAGGTCAAAGATTCAAAGGCGGAGCAGGTCGAGACATTTTTGAAGGGCCTTTTCCAGCATATGGGCTCCGACGCCGTGCCCCAGGTCACGGAGCGGGAGGACGGCGTTATAGACGTCCAGCTCGTGGGTGAGAATCTGGGCGCCCTTATAGGACGCCGGGGCGAGACGCTGGACGCCATACAGCATCTGGCCAACTATTCCGTAAACAGGGGCGCTGAAAAGCGCGTCCGCATAAATGTGGACGCCGAGGGCTACCGCGAGAAGCGTGAGGAGTCCTTAAAGCGCCTTGCCGAAAAGGTGGCGGGTAAGGTGGTAAAGTACCGCCGCAACGTCACCCTTGAGCCTATGAACTCTTACGAGCGCCATGTCATACACACAGCGCTTCAGGACTACAAAGGTGTAACGACCTATTCCACCGGCACAGAGCCGAACAGACGTGTTGTCGTGGCGTATGACCGCACAGGCAGCGTTTCCGCCGGCGAGAGCCGGGAGTGGTGCTGATTCCCGGGAGGAGACCAAGCAATGTTTGAGAGAGTAAAAAAAGCCCTTGTGGACCAGCTTGAGCTGGACGCGGACGAAATAACGATGGACACCAGGCTGAGCGACGATCTGGGCATAGACTCCCTGGATTTGGTGGAGCTTATGACCAGCATGGAGGACGAGCTGGGGATAGTGATAACCGAGGAGTCCCTGGATAAACTCAGCAGCGTTGGAGACGTAGTGAGATTTCTCGAGCGTCTTGCATAAAACTACATAATAAAACGCCGGCGCTGCTGCGCCGGCGTTTTTTAATTGGTGAAAAATCCTTTTTGCTATTGCGAAAAACGTCAAAAGAGGGTAAAATGATTTTGTTATTTTTTTGATGTGTTGGAGGAAGAGAAAATGCCCGTAAAATATATATTCGTAACAGGCGGAGTGGTTTCCGGACTGGGTAAAGGCATAACGGCGGCGTCTCTGGGACGCCTTTTGAAGCAGCGCGGCTTAAAGGTGACTATACAGAAATTCGATCCGTATCTCAATGTGGACCCCGGCACCATGAGCCCCTATCAGCACGGAGAGGTGTTTGTCACCGACGACGGCGCGGAGACAGACCTTGACCTTGGCCATTACGAGCGTTTTATAGACGAGAGCCTCAGCGTAAATTCCAGCATAACCTCCGGAAAGGTGTACTGGAACGTCCTTTCCCGTGAGCGCACCGGCGACTACCTGGGAGGTACGGTGCAGATAATCCCCCATATCACAAATGAGATAAAGGACAGGGTTTACCGGCTCGCCCGTGGGCCTGTTCAGCCGGACGTGGTTATAACCGAGATAGGCGGCACCGTGGGCGATATTGAGTCCCAGGCGTTCCTGGAGGCAATACGCCAGGTTGCCGGCGAGGTTGGAAAGCAGAACGTGCTGTATGTGCACGTCTCCCTTATAGTCAAAATACCCGGCTCCGACGATTTAAAGAGCAAGCCCACCCAGCACACGGTAAAGGAGCTGCGGGGCATCGGCATACAGCCGGATATCCTGGTCTGCCGCAGCGACGACCCGATACCCCAGGATATGATAGAGAAGATATCCCTTTTCTGCAATGTGGATACCGACTGCGTTATCCCCAATATGACGGCGGAGACCCTGTACCAGGTGCCCCTGATGCTCCACGAGGAGGGGCTGGACACCGCAGTGTGCCGCAAGCTTGGCATCGACGCGCCGGAGCCGGACCTCACCGAGTGGACGGAGATGGTGCACAGGATATTAAATCCCAAATCCTCTGTGAAAATCGGCCTGGTGGGGAAATATGTCGCCCTGCACGACGCTTATCTCAGCGTTGTGGAGGCGCTGAACCACGGCGGCTATGAAAACGACGTGAGTGTGGAGATGAAGTGGATAGACTCCGAGGAGCTGACGGACGAGAACGCGGCCGCCTATCTCTCCGACTGCGACGGCGTGCTTGTGCCCGGCGGTTTCGGAGACAGGGGAATAGAGGGGAAAATTTCCGCAGCCAGATATGCCAGGGAAAATAAGGTGCCCTATTTCGGAATATGCCTTGGTATGCAGATGGCCGTAATAGAGTTTGCGCGGCATGTGGCCGGAATGACCGGCGCACACTCCACGGAATTTGAGGAGGACACGCCCTATCCCGTTATCGACCTTATGCTTGAGCAGCGGGACATCACCGACAAGGGCGGCACGATGCGCCTGGGCGTCTACCCGTGCCGGGTGGTCTTCCCGGATACGAACATATACAGGGCTTACGGCGACGAGGTCATCTATGAGCGCCACCGCCACCGCTGGGAGTTCAACAACAGCTTCAAGGAGCAGCTGGAGGAGGCCGGGCTTTCAATTACCGGCGTATCGCCGGACGGCAGGCTCGTTGAAACGGTGGAGCTGAAGGACCATCCCTGGTATACGGGAGTGCAGTTCCATCCGGAGTTTAAGAGCCGGCCCAACAGGGCGCATCCGCTGTTCAGGGATTTTATAAAAGCGGCAAAGGCCCAGAGCGGGAAAAAATAATTCCGGCTTTTGAGGCTGTAACGTAAAAAGCGCTTGGCCCC
>CAZBUH010000043.1:0-12585 GCA_964495095.1 uncultured Oscillospiraceae bacterium
ACCTGTGACCCCATGCTTGTAAGGCATGTGCTCTCCCAGCTGAGCTATGCTCCCATCATACTGCCTCACCGACAGCGCTTTGTTATTGTAACAAATGGAGTTTGAATTGTCAACACCCTTTTAAATTTTTTTCAATTTTTTCATGGCGCATCCTGACAATTTCTTCCGGCGTAAACTCATACACCGCGTCGCAGAACTGGCACCGGACCTCCACGTTTTCGCCCTTCTCCTCCATGTCCCGCAGCTCGCTGTCGTCAAGGCTTCCCAGCACCTCCGCCACCTTCCGGCGGCTGCACCGGCACCTGTACTCCACAGGTGTCTCCTCCAATATTCTGGGCTCCAGCCCCTCCAGCACACGGTCTATAAGCACCGCCGGCCCGAACCCGTCCCGGAGCAGATCCGTAACGGCCCCGGCCTTCGTTACGTTCCCCTCAAGCCTTTCCAGAAGCCCGTCGGGAGCGCCGGGCATAAGCTGGACTATATAGCCCCCGGCGGCTATGACGCTCTGATCCCTGTCCACAAGCACCCCGAGGGCGCAGGCCGTGGGCACCTGCTCGCTCTCCAGGTAATATGCCGCAAGATCCTCGGCTATCTCTCCGCCGATAAGCTCCACGCTGCCCACATACGGGTCCTTTAAATTCAGGTCCTTTATAACCGTGAGCATACCTTTGCTGCCGACGGCGGCGCCCACGTCAAGCTTGCCATCCTGCCGGAGGGGCAGCTCCACCCCCGGATTCTGCACATAGCCCCTGACGTTGCCCTCGCAGTCGGATACGGCGATTATGCTCCCCAGAGGCCCGCCGCCGTTTATCCTGACGGTAACGGAGCCGTCCTGCTCCTTTAGCATGTTGCCCATCATCGACGCCGCGGCCAGAGTCCGGCCCAGGGCCGCCGTGGCCACGGGCATGGTCATGTGTATTTTCCTGGCCCGCTCGGTTATCTCCCTTGTGTCAGCTGCGGAGATTTTTATAAAGCCGTCCCCCGCCACGGCCCTTATAAGCTTATCCATTATTCAGGCTTCCTCGCTGAAACAAAAATTCTCATCTCGTCCTCTTCAGGCGGCTTCTCGCTTAAATTCCCGTAAAAGCGTATGTCGCAGAATCCCGCCTTTTCCAGAGCCTCTCTCAGCTCCTCCGCAGAGTAGGCGTACTCGAAATGCTCCTCGCAGCTTCTCTCCCAGTTTACCTTGGAACGGGTGAAAATATCCACGCCGTAAAAGCAGGCCCGCTCCTCCGGGATAAATTCCGTCCGCCAGACGCAGAACACATCGTCGTTCTCGTCCACATAGAGCCCGCCGTCCATCATCCGGAACTTGTGCTCCGTGTTCACATCGAAAATAAAAGCGCCCCCTGGCTCAAGAAAAAGCCGGACACGGCGGAACACCTCATCCAGCTTATCCCTCTCCACATAATTTATGCCGTCCAGGGAACAATAGGCGGCGTCCACAGTCCCGTAGAGATCCAGCTCCGCCATATCCTGATTCAGAAGAAGGGGCTTTATCCCCTCAACGCCGGCGGCCTTTTCCGCGGCCTCCATAAGCATGTCCGCCGACCCGTCGGTGCCTATCATCTCATAGCCACGGCCGGCCATTATGGCGAGGAGCGTACCCGTACCGCAGGCAAGGTCCAGCAGCGTGTGTACCCTGATGCCCATACCGGCGAACATTTTTTCGTAATACGCGGCAAATTCCCCGTAGTCCACGTCCTGCATAAGGCCGTCGTAAACGTGGGCGAAGGACTCATAGGAAGAACTCATTTTTTCTGTTCCTTCAGCCGCTGAAAGGCTATCTCATATCCGTCCGCGCCGTACTGGAGGCTTCTGTTCACGCGGCTTATGGTGGCGCTGCTGGCGCCGGTGCGCTCAAGTATGTCGTTATATATCATACCCTCGTTTAAAAGGACGGCCACCTGATACCGCTGCTCCATAGCCTGAAGCTCCGTAACGCTGCACAAATCGTCAAAGAATTTCATGCACTCGTCTACGGTCTTAAGGGTGAGAATAGCCTTATACATATCCTCATTCCTGTTTTTTTTGATGTCCTTTTTCATCCAGAACACCTCCACGTCACATTTTACAGTATTACTGCGTTAAAGTAAAGTGATTTTCACACTTTTTTTACCGCGGCGTATACTGTATGGGGAGGCAAAAAAATTGGAAACACTTACCGTTACAGAGCGCAGCATCTGCGAGAGCATGGGCTGTTCGGATATCGCCGTGCTGAAAATCGGCATTACATACCCCGAGTTCTCCGGGGCCGCGCCGAAAAAGGCCCTTTCGCGCATAAACGGGTTTTACGCAAAATGCGCCAAGCGTCTCCGGGACATGTGCGCAAAACGGCTCTACCCCGGCGCCGTCCGGGACTTTAACGCAAAGCTCGACGCCGGAATTACGTTTAACCCCTTTGAGTGCGTGGTGAGATTTTACGTGCCGTATAACGAATTTCCGCTGCTGAGCGTGTATTTCGACATTTACGAGTACGCCGGCGGCGTACATGGCTCCACCCACCGGGACGCCGTCACATGGGACGCCGCCCGGGGCTGGCCGCTGCCCCTGTGCCGCTTTTTTGCCCGGGATGAAAATTACAAAAGGCTCCTTATAAGAAACTCCGCCGATATTATCGCCTCGGAGCTGGAATCAGGCTTCGGGGACTATTTCCCAAACTACCGGCGGCTTCTGAGGAAATATTTCTGCGCCGATAATTTCTATCTCACGCCGGAAGGGCTTGTCAGCTTTTACCGGCAGATAACCATAGCGCCGTATTACATGGGCATACCCGGTTTTACCCTCTCCAGGAGCTTTCAGCCGGGGGAGCCGCCCATGCCGTATTCATATGTCCCGCAGGCACAATAGCAGGTTTTTCCCTGTTTTCAGCGCACTTATTATCTGTTTTCGTTGCATTATAAAAAATTATAGTGTATAATACATTTGTTGAAAAAGGCTTTTGCGCCGGGCTGCGGCGTCTGCGCCTTTTTCCGCCCCTGATTTAAGTGGGACAATACTTCCGAAAAGGTGAAAATTATGGTTAAGGCAATCGTTGGCGCCAACTGGGGCGACGAAGGCAAAGGTAAAATCACAGACATGTTTGCGGAGAATTCCGACGTTGTTATCCGTTTCCAGGGCGGGGCAAACGCGGGACACACCATAATCAACGATTACGGTAAATTCGCCCTGCACATTCTCCCCTCCGGCGTATTTTATCCGCACACCATGAACATTATAGGAAACGGCGTGGCTTTTGACCCCGACGCTTTTATAAGCGAGATTGAGGATATAACCGGCAAGGGCGTGCCAATGCCCAACATAATGATATCCGACAGGGTCCAGCTTCTCATGCCTTACCACATCCTTCAGGACACTTACGAGGAGGAGCGCCTTGCAGGCAACGCCTACGGCTCTACAAGGTCCGGCATCGCGCCCTTCTATTCCGACAAATATGCGAAAATAGGCATCCAGGTGAACGAGCTTTTCGACAAGGAGCTTTTAAAGGCCAGGCTCGACAAAATATGCACCCTCAAAAATGTGCTCTTCCAGCATCTCTACCGCAAGCCTCTGCTCGATAAGGACGAGCTCTTCCAGCACCTTATGGGATGGCGTGAAAAGCTCCGCCCGTTTTTGGGCGACACTCAGAAATATGTGCACGATGCGCTTGCCCGGAATAAGACCGTCCTTCTTGAGGGCCAGCTTGGCTCCATGAAGGACCCGGATTTCGGCATATACCCCTTCACCACCTCCTCCCACACCTTGGCCGGCTTCGGCTGTGTGGGCGTAGGCGTGCCCCCTACTGAGCTTAAGGAAATAGCGGCGGTCACAAAGGCGTATTCCAGCGCAGTGGGCGCGGGCGCTTTCGTCTCCGAGCTTTTCGGTGATGAGGCCGACGAGCTTCGCCGCCGCGGCGGAGACGCCGGCGAATTCGGCGCTAAAACGGGCCGCCCCCGCCGGGTAGGCTGGTTTGACGCCGTAGCCACAAAATACGGCTGCCGCGTACAGGGTGCAACCGAGGCCGTCCTCACCTGCCTTGACGTGCTTGGCTATCTGGACGAAATAAAGGTCTGCACAGGCTATGAGATAGACGGCAAAGTTACGGACGAATTCCCCGTAACTCCCCTTCTCAGCAAAGCAAAGCCCGTGTATGAGACGCTGCCCGGCTGGAAATGCGATATCCGCGGCGTCACCGATTACGGCTCGCTGCCCGAAAATGCGAAGAAATATGTGGACTTTCTGGAGAGCAGGATAGGGGTGCCCATAAAGCTTGTATCCACCGGCCCCAAGCGCCGCGAAATGGCGGTGCGCAGGCCGTGAACGAGCTTACGCTTTTCATCCTGCCCGACTGCCCCCACTGCGTAAAGGCTCTGCGGCTGCAGAGGGAGCTTATTGAGGAATTTCCGGAGCTCAGCGCCGTCAACATCCGGGTGATAGACGAGTCGGCGGAGCCTGAGCTGGCGGACAGCTTCGATTACTACTACGTCCCCACATACTATCTGGGCGGCGAAAAGCTCCATGAGGGTATTGTCGATAAAGAGCTTGTAAGGTCGATACTTTATAAAGCCCTCGGCTGCAATTCATAAAATATTACGGCGCCCTGCCTTGAGCCGGGCGCTGTTTTTTTGCAGACGGGCCTGCCGGGCGCGGCCGGCTCCGTTTTGCTTCCGTCAGATTTACGGCAGAAATTCAAAAACCGCCTTATGCTGTAAAATTGTTGCTGATTTTTCCGCGGCGCAGTGGTATAATATAATATATTTGTTTTTAAAGGCGCACGTCCTGCAAGAGAGGCGTTTTAAATGGTAAAAAGGAAGAACAGGGGCCTTAATATTATAATCGTAGGCTGCGGCAAGGTGGGTGTCACCCTTATCGAGCAGCTTACGAGGGAAGGCCACGACATCACCATCATCGACAAAAATCCCCAGAAGATACAGTCCATCACCAACACCTACGACGTAATGGGCATAACCGGCAACGGGGCCAGCTACAGCGTCCAGATGGAGGCCGGAATAGAAAATTCCGACCTGCTTATCGCCGTCACGGATTCGGACGAACTCAACCTGCTCTGCTGCACCGTGGCAAAGCGCGTGGGCGACTGCGCCGCCATCGCCCGTGTCCGCACGCCGGACTACAGCATGGAGGTGGGCTATCTCCGGGAAAAGCTGGGCCTTGCTCTCATTATAAACCCGGAGCTGGAGGCAGCCAAAGAGGTAGCCAGGATACTCTACCTCCCCACTGCCCTGGAGGTGAATTCCTTTGCCCACGGCCAGGTGGAGCTTGTAAAATTCAAGGTCCCCCAGGGCAACACGCTGGACGGTATGAGCATCGCCGTTCTGGGCCGCTCTGTAGTGACAAATATCCTTATCTGCGCCGTGGAGCGCGAGGGGCAGGTCTATATCCCATCCGGCGAGTTCCGGATAAAAAAGGACGACGTTATCTCCTTTGTGGCAACTCGCGCCGTAGCCAAGGCATTCCTCGAAAACATCGGATTTATCACAAACCAGGTGAAAAACGTCATGATAATCGGCGGCGGCAAGGCGGCCTATTACCTGGCCGACCAGCTTCTGAAAGCCGGCATCGAGGTAAAAATAATCGAAATTGACAGAAAGCGCTGTGAGGAGCTGAGCGATCTGCTCCCCGGGGCCACTATCATAAACGGCGACGGCACAAGCGAGGAGCTTTTAAAGGAGGAGGGCATCGAATATGTGGAGGCCTTCGTCCCCCTCACCGGCATCGACGAGGAAAACATCATGCTCACCCTCCACGCACGGCAGGTATCAAAGGCCAAGGTCGTCACCAAAATAAACCGCATTACCTTCAAGGATGTTATAACGAGCCTGGACCTGGGCAGCGTCGTCTACCCAAGGTACATAACCTCCGAGACGATAATCGCCTATGTGAGAGCAAAAAAGGACTCCATGGACAGCAACATTGAGACTCTTTACCACATGTTCGATTCCCGTGTGGAGGCAATAGAGTTCCGGGTGGATGAGCCGTCCCCCGTCACCGGCATTCCTCTCAAGGATCTGCCTCTGAAAAAGGATCTGCTCATATCGTTTATAAACCGGAACGGCTCCATAATCATCCCCTCCGGCCAGGACGATATCGAGGTGGGCGACACCGTGATGATAGTCACAACCCACACGGGCTTTAACGATATTCAGGACATTCTGGCGTAAGGCGGGGTTTATGTAAGACCATGAATATTTCAATGATACGCTATATTCTGGGGCATGTTTTGAAAATCGAGGGCTTTCTTATGCTGCCAACCTGCCTCACCGCGGCTGTATACAGGGAGCGGGAGGGCTTCTGCTTTCTGGCGGTAGCCTGCATATGCCTGCTGCTGGGCTGCGCCGTATCCTGGAAAAAGCCGGTGAGCAACGTATTTTATCTCAAGGAGGGCTGCGTCGCCACGTCCCTGAGCTGGCTTCTGCTCAGTGTTTTCGGTGCGCTCCCCTTCTGGCTTACAGGCGAGATACCCTCCTTTACAGACGCCCTTTTTGAGACTGTCTCCGGCTTTACCACTACCGGCGCAAGCATCTTAAGGGACGTGGAAGCCCTGTCCCACTGCTCCCTTTTCTGGCGGAGCTTTACCCACTGGATAGGCGGCATGGGGGTGCTGGTATTCCTGCTGGCAATAGTGCCCTTAAACGGCGGCTCCCACATAAACCTGCTCCGGGCCGAAAGCCCCGGCCCCTCCGTGGGAAAGCTTGTACCGAAAATAAAGTACACCGCCCGGATACTCTATATTATCTATTTCGGCCTTACGCTTATTGAGGTCATACTGCTGCTCACCGGCGGCATGTCGCTTTTTGAGGCGCTGACCACCTCCTTCGGCACGGCCGGCACAGGCGGCTTCGGCATAAAAAATGACAGCATCGCCGGCTATTCCGTGTATATCCAGTGGATTGTCACGGTATTTATGATACTTTTCGGCGTAAACTTCAATGCGTATTACTTCATACTCTTCAAAAACTTTAAGCGCGCCCTGGGCATGAAGGAGGTAAGGTGCTATCTTGCCATAATTCTGGCGGCGGTAGCGATAATATTCTTCTGCATCCTGCCCCAGTCGGAGGGGATAGGCGCAGCCCTTACGGCCTCATCCTTCCAGGTGGCCTCCATTATAACGACCACCGGCTTTTCCACCGTCAATTTCGACCTGTGGCCCCATGCCTGCCGGACGATACTTGTCATTCTCATGTTTATAGGCGCCTGCGCCGGCAGCACCGGCGGCGGAATAAAGGTCTCCCGCATAATGGTGCTTTTTAAAACCGTGGCCCGCGAGCTCAATTCCTATATACATCCCAAGAGCATAAAGAAGATACGCATTGACGGCAAGGCCGTGGATAACGACGAAATACGCGGAATTATGGCTTATTTCATTACCTTCACGGTGCTGTTCTCCGTCTCTGTGCTGATATTGTCCTTTGACGGCATGGACCTTACCACGAATTTCACCGCCGTGGCCGCCACCATAAACAACATAGGCCCCGGCCTCGAGCTTGTGGGGCCGACGCAGAATTTCAGCATTTTCTCCGCCTTCGGCAAATATGTCCTTATGTTCGACATGCTGGCGGGACGGCTGGAGCTCTTCCCGCTGCTCATATTATTCCACCCCTCCATCTGGAAGGATCTGTACACACAGCGGCGCGTGGCAAAAAAATTATCCAGATAACACCGCATCCGCCCGGTTTGGCTTTGTGCTGCCAAGCGCCGGAAAACCGGGCCGGCAGCGCCCTTAACAGAGCGCCGGACCGCTAATCCCACAATCGGAGGAGAAAACCATGCGCCTCTCTCCCTCTCGCCCTTCCGCCCGTTCAGCGCCGGCGGAGCTGCTCAGAATAATCTCCGCCCTGGCGGTGGTCTGCATCCACGCCTCTTCCGGCGCGGGGCTTATTCCCTATGCCTTTTTTAACGCCGTGACACGGTTTTCCGTGCCGGTCTTTATCATGATAAGCGGCCGGTTCATGCTGGCCGGAGAGCACAGCCTCAGGGACATTCTGAAAAAATGCCTGCGGCTTCTGGCAATGATTATTCTGTGGGGCTGCGTTTACGCGCTGTTCGACCATTTTGGCCGCGATGTGGATTTCTCGTCCCCCTGGGATTTTATCTCCTATGTGCTCACAAATCCCGTCCATTTCTGGTATTTTTACACTGCGGCGGCGCTCTACCTTTTCACGCCGTTTCTTGCGGTTTTGTGCCGGAACGCCTCGGAAAAGGTGCTTTTTTTACTGTGCTGCCTGCTGTTTTTCTTCGGCTGCATCGTAACCCCGGCCCTGAACTCCGGCCTTTTCCCGACCTTCTCAGCCCTTATGGAAAGGGCCCACTTCAGCCCGGAGCTCGGTATGCTGTTTTTCTATGTTTTCGGTTACTATGCAGTAAAATTCCCGCCGGGGAAAAACCTCCGCCGGACGCTCTATATTCTCGGCGCTCTCGGCTGCTGCCTCACCTTCGCATCGGTAATACTGGCGGAAAAATTCCTGCCCGGCTGCGCCTCCGTGCCTGTGAGCTTTTATTTTCCGGGAAACGCCCTTGGGGCCATGGCGGTTTACCTGCTCATACCGGAAATATGCCGGAGCGGCCGCCCTGCCCGGTTTGCCGAAAAGCTGGCCCCGGCGGCAAGGCTCACCACCGGCGTGTATATTATCCATATTCTTATACTGGAATACGTGTCCCGCCCCCTGCTGGATGGAATAATACCGGCAGGCTTCCTCTCAGTCATAGCCAACACAGCCGTCACATTTTTGCTGTCCCTTGGGATAACCTTCTGCCTGCGGCTGATACCGGGACTTAAAAAACTTCTCTGATTTGGAGGCGGCGTCTTGATTTGCAGCGTCACAAAAAACGACAGGGAGGCTTTTATATCCCTGCTCGAAGAATTTTACTCCACCCCCGCCGTGCATATCCGGGTGCCCCGCTCATATTTTGAGCGCACCTTCCGGGAGGTCACGTCCGGAAGCCCCTACGCCCATGCTTACCTCTTCAAAAAGGACGGCAAAACCGCGGGCTACGGCCAGGTGTCCCTCACCTATTCCACTGAGGCAGGCGGCCTCGTGGTTTTGCTGGAGGAGATATATGTAAGGCCGGAATTTCAGGGCATGGGCCTTGGCCGGGAGTACTTCGCATTTATAAGGGAGCGGTACAAAAACGCCGCCCGCATCCGTCTGGAGGTGGACGCGGACAACGCCGGCGCCATACGGCTGTATAAGAGCCAGGGGCTGGATTTTATGACCTATCTTCAGATGTACGCAGATTTTCCCAGGGAGGAATAGATGAAATACAGGATATTTATAGTCGAGGACGACGGCGTTATCGCCGCCGAAGTAAAAAAGCACCTTGAGAGCTGGGATTTCCGGGTTTCCGCAGTCTCGGATTTTCAGAATGTGCTGGGCGAATTTGGCAGCGCCTCCCCTCATCTGGTGCTGCTGGATATTTCTTTGCCCTTTTTCAACGGCTATCACTGGTGCTCGGAGATAAGAAAAATTTCAAAGGTACCCGTAATCTTCCTCTCCTCCGCCTCCGACGGGATGAATCTTGTTATGGCCATAAACATGGGCGCTGATGATTTTATCACAAAGCCCTTTGAGCTTTCAGTGCTCACGGCGAAAATCCAGGCGCTTCTGCGGCGCACTTATGATTTCGGCCAGGTCGCCAATATTTTAGAGTGCGGCGGCGCCGTGCTGAACACCGACGAGTGTGCGCTCTACATCGGCGGCAGCCGGGCAGAGCTCACAAAAAACGAGTATAGGATATTGCAGCTTCTCATGGAAAACCGTGGCCGTGTGGTGAGCCGTGACTCCCTTATAGAGCGGCTGTGGGAGTCCGACAGCTTTATCGGCGAAAATACCCTCACTGTAAACATGGCCAGGCTGAGAAAAAAGCTGGAGGGATACGGGCTTACGGATTTCATACGGACGAAAAAAGGCTCCGGCTACATTGTGGGGTGAAAAGATGCTGAAGGCATATCTGCGCCATTGCCGGAAAACGATACTTATAATTCTCCTTATCTCCGTCATTTTCACCGTGATGATGCTGCTATACAGCACTCCCCCGGAGCCGGTCATATACGGCTGCGTGCTCTGCTTTTTCATGGGGCTTGCGGTATTTGCCGTGAGCTTTTTAAGCTTCTGCCGGAAGCGGAAGCTGCTCATACGTCAGAAAAATTGCCCGGAGGAGACGGTGTACACCCTGCCTGAAACCAGCGACCCCATAGAGCTTGCATACCAGGAGCTTATAGACGGGCTGTGCCGGGACAGGGCTGAGATTTCCGACTCCATCGCCGCCCAGCGCAACGACATGCTGGACTACTACACCCTCTGGGCCCATCAGATCAAGACGCCCATGGCCGCCATGGATCTCCTGCTTCAGGCCCCGGAGCCGGACGCCGCCGCTCTGTCGGCCGAGCTTTTCAAAGCCGAGCAGTATGTGGAGATGGTGCTCTCCTATGTGCGCCTCGGCTCCGAGACGACGGACTACTCTTTTGCACGCCGCAGCCTTGATGTAATAGTCCGCCAGTCGATACGGAAATACGCCAAGCTCTTTATATTAAAGAAAATATCCCTCACCTTTGAGGACTCCGGCAGGACGGTGATAACCGACGAAAAATGGCTGTCGTTTATAATCGAGCAGCTCATATCAAACGCCCTCAAATACACCCCCTCCGGCGGCAGGGTGCGGATATACTCCCGCGGCGATACGCTGATCATAGCCGACAGCGGCATCGGCATCCGGGCCGAGGACCTGCCCCGCGTTTTTGAAAAGGGCTTTACGGGCTATAACGGCAGGGAGCACAAAAAGTCCACCGGCATCGGCCTTTATCTCTGCCGGGAGATATCCGGCAAAATAGGCTGCCGAGTCTCCATAAGCTCCAGTCCCGGCGAGGGGACGGAGGCGATGGTGTCCATACCGGAAAAAGAGCTTACATCAGAGTAAAAAGCAAAAATTATTACCGCTCCGGGAAAAATGCTGGACAGTCTGAAGGCAGTTACCCCAAAAGGCCAAAATAACAGCGCTGCAAGGGCAAGAATAGCCGAGAAGTACAGGAATGTGCTTCGGACGGCCCTGCGTAAGGAAGGTCGCCCGGGGTAGCTCTGTAACTCAGTTTTATAACCTCGTCGGCGCCTTTTATAGAAAGGTGGATCATGGATATTAAAAAACCTGTGTATAAAGTAGCCATTATCGCTGCGCTCCTTCTCCTGCTCACGGGCCTGACCTCCTGCGGGAGCGGGGAGGAAATTTATTATTACCGCAGCGGCACTGACGGAGATACTTTATTTAAATGCGAGGCCGGGAAAACCGCTCAAGTTGATTGGAACAATGATGGCGACATTTGCGGGCTGGCCTTTGACGGGGAGATCCTCTGCCTGATGACCCAGAATGTAACGGAACAGTCTGCCGAGCAGAGCTTTAAAGTGTACAACGCCGATAGCAAGACATGGACTACCATATCAGGCATCGACGCTCTCCCGTATTATATCGAGGTCTACGACGGGTACATATATTATTTACATTCCGAGACAAGCGACTGGACGACCACTCAGGTGTGCCGGATAAAGGCAGACGGCACCGGTAATGAGGCGCTGCCAATTTATCACAGCCCGCTTTATGACAGAATTTCTATTTATGAAGATACTGTCTACACCGTTACGAGCACGGATAGATGCCTGAACTCATATTCACTTTCCGACCTTTCGGTGAAATCGGTGCAGCTGCCGGAGGCCGATAGCTCCACATTCCGCCTCTCAGGTGACGGGCTCTATATGCTCTGCGGCGACGGAAATGGCGCAATGGAGATTTTAAAGCACGATCCGGAAAACTCGAAAGACGCCTCGTTTTCAGAATTTTTCACGTCAGACAGCTTTAACTCCAAAACGTATAAATTCATAGACGGCAAGCTGGTATACTCAGAAGATGACGGCCAGTATTACATCTACTCCGAAGAGGGCAGCGCAGCCCTTAACTGGACATGGCCGGAGGGCTACAGTCCCAGCGCCTCGGAATATATGTATTTTGCGTCCCCCTACGGCTTTGCCGCCGTGTTTGAGGAAGACGGCTACAGCGAGGTACACACAGTTTATTGGGATGAACTGCTTTACTGACATACACTTTGCGTTTTCAATATTAAAATCGAGTTTGGCAAAATTATTTTTGCCTTTTCCCATTGGGCCTTTTTAAAATCACTAAGTCATGTCAAAAATCATAGCAAAGGCGGCAAAGAGCATACTCTTTGCCGCCTTTTAATTTTTTATACAGTAAAATATCTCTGCGGTAACCAATTCCATCATGCGCCCACAGGTGCTTTTCATTCAGCCTACCCACGCCATCAGGCCGCAGCTTGAAGCGCTTCGGTCACGCCCTCACGTTCAGTAGGCTCCTGTACCAGCCGTGAAAACAGCTTTTTCGCTTGATTCCTACAAAGCTCCATCATTCCGGCTGATTACAAAGCCGAAAGGAGACAACTTCCTTATGAAGTGTCTCCGTTACGTAGGCCGCTTTTACATTAAAATCCGGTGATTGGAGATTTCGGAAGCGGGCTTTCCCGCCGCCGTTTTCGCGCAAAAATTCCAAAATTCAGGCGTTTCCTATGAATTCCGCAAACTGGCACGC
>CAZBUH010000043.1:12685-15314 GCA_964495095.1 uncultured Oscillospiraceae bacterium
CGCGCAAAAATTCCAAAATTCAGGCGTTTCCTATGAATTCCGCAAACTGGCACGCCACCCTCGGGGTCCTGCCGCCGTGCTCCATCTCCCATTTCAGCGCTTCCCGGCGTATCTCCTCCGGCGGCAGGGCGCACCCGGCGCGCTTTGCAAGGCTCTCCGCCATATCGAGGAACTCCGCCCTGCCCAGGGCCAGATACGGTATACGCAGGCCGAAACGGTCGGAGAGGGAGGTTTTTTCCTGGGCCGACTCGCCCTTGTCAATCTCGTCGTCCCGCTCCGAAAAACGGCGCTTTATAAGCTGCCGGCGGTTAGAGGTAACGTATATCGCCACGTTTTTGGGCCGCTGCTCCATGCCGCCCTCCAGTATTACCTTAAGGGCCGAGTAGTTTTTATCCCCGTCCTCAAAGGACAGGTCGTCAATAAACAGTATAAATTTCTGGGGCCGTCCCGCCAGCTCCCGCATAAGCTCCGGTATCTGCATAAGGCAGTGCTTTGCAATCTCTATTATGCGCAGGGATGTAAACTCCGGCACGTTCAGCATGGATTTCACCGTGGCGGATTTTCCCGTGCCGCTGTCCCCGAAAAGCAGGATGTTGTTCACAAGCTTTCCGTCCATAAGCGCCCTGGTGTTCTCCAGTACGGCGTTTCTCTGCCACTCGTAGCCTATCATCTCCGACGGATCTATCGGGTCCGGGGCCAGAATGGGCGTATACTTCATATCCGACCACAAAAACGCCCTGTGCCTGGCAAACTCCCCGGCGCCGTTGGCCCGGAAAAACTTCTCCAGCTCCGCCGCCGTCATATCCCCGCCGTTTTCCCACTCCGGCAGGGCGTCCACTATGGCCGCGTATCTGCCGCCGGTCTTTTTATTAAGCTCCGCCTTGATTTCGGCGCAGCTCAGGCCGCACAGCTCCCGCAGCGTGTCAAGCTCCCGCTCCGCCTCCCGGCGAAGCTCGCTGTCGCAGGCGCCGGCGGCGGCGGCTCTGGCGTAAACCGTCTCGCCGTACTTTACCGCCGAAAACACGTGCTCCCCTATTGAGCTGTTCCCCGCCTCCCGCAGGAGCCGGAACACCTCCGTGTAGTTTTCAATATCCGCCCGTATATCCGCATCCGGCCCGCACAGGCCACGGAGCAGCTTTCTCAGCGCCGCTGCCGCCGGCAGCCCGACCGCCTCGCGGAATATTGGCATCGCCCATAGCTTTATTTCAAGCTCCTCAATTTTTTCACGCATGTTCACTTACCTCTTGTACTTTTCCCGCTGCTCAAAAATATTTCCGCCCCGGCTGTCCACCGCCACAATAAGGGGCAGCTCCTCCACCGTCAGCTCCTTTACGGACTCGCAGCCCAGCTCCGGGAAGGCTATCTCCCTTGCCTCCTTTATCTGCCGGGCGATAAGGGCCCCCGCGCCGCCCACGGCGCAGAAATACACGGCCCCGTTTCTCACGATGGCGTCTATCACCTGCCGGCTCCGCTCGCCCTTCCCTATCATCGCTGTAAGTCCCATATCCAGAAGCCGGGGCGCAAAACCGTCCATCCTGCTGGACGTTGTCGGCCCGCAGGAGCCTACGGCCATACCGTCCCGTCCCGGGGTAGGCCCGGCGTAGTATATCACCGCGCCGTCTATGTCGTAGGGCGTCTTTTCGCCCTCATCCAGAAGGGCGAATATTTTTTTATGGGCCGCGTCTCTGGAGGTATACACCTTCCCGCTCAGGTACACCCTGTCGCCGAATTTTAAAAGAGGTATCTTCTCCCTCAGCTCGCCCACATTGATTTTGTATTCCGCCATTTTAAATCCCCCAGAACGATTTGCGCGTCTTTTTCACCGGGGCCGGCTGGGCGGCTGGCCTTTTTGGCGTTTCCCGGAGCTTTTTCGCCTCCGCCTTAAGCTCTTTAAGCTCCTTTTCCCGTTCCAGCTTTTCGGCCTCAAGGGCGGCCAGCTTTTCCTTAAGCTCCCGGTTTTCCTGTTCCGCAGCCTCCTGCCGGAGCTTAAGGGCGGAAATTTCCTCCTCCAGAGCCTCCCGCTCCGCGCACCGGGCCTCCAGCTCGTCCCGGAGCCTGAGATTTTCATCCACACACTCGTTGTGCTCCGACGAGGAATATTTTATGTATTCAATAACGTCCCGCCGGTCAAAGCCGCCGAAAACGCTGGTCCTGAATTCGCCTATTTCCCGCTCATCTCCCATTGGCCAGCCCTCCCTGTCTTTTTATCCGCGCTTTTCGGATATTGTACCACAGCCGACAAAAATATACAACAAATATCGCCGTCCCTGTATGTGCTAAAATGATATGGCCCGGGAAAAGAGAGCATCCTTCCGGCGGGGAGGCTACATAAGGAAGTTGCCTCCCTTTGGCTTTGTAATCAGCCGGAATGATAGAGATTTGCAGGGAAATCAAATCATTTGGGGGAAGGCATCATGAAAAGATATATCTTTTAGCGAACATCATCGGAAATCAACAATATGAAAGAAAGCCCGGAAGCATCTCGCGGAGATGCTTCCGGGCTTTTTTGCCTGTAAGAGTATATGGAAATATACGGATATGCCTGTGCCAACACGCGGGAGCAGAACGAGGACATGCAGCTTATCGCCCTGCGGGAAATGTCCGTCCCGGAGCGGAACATCTTCATGGA
>CAZBUH010000044.1:0-15068 GCA_964495095.1 uncultured Oscillospiraceae bacterium
CAAAGGGCTGGTATCCCACGGAAACAGCCGACCGGAACAGGATAAACTGCGTAAAACAGAAATTCAACACAGCCCAGTAAAAATAAGCCCGCCGGGAATTTCTTCCCGGCGGGCTTTCTTTAATTATCAGGCCGTCAGTTCATTGACGTGGTATCCATCGTTACGAAGTTTGCGTAAGCGCTCTCGAGGCCGTGCTCGGTGGCGTCAAGGCCGTGGATTTCTTCATTTGCAGAGACCCGGAGGCCGTTAAATTTCTTCAGCAGGGCGAAGGTGATTATCATGCAGACCGTTATGTAGGCCGCCACTGCGACTACGCCAAGGCACTGAACGCCAAGCTGGTGCAGCCCGCCGCCGTAAAACAGGCCGTTGTTGTAGTCGAAAAGCCCAACCGCTATGGTGCCCCATATGCCGCATGAGCCATGGACGGCCACGGCGCCCACGGGGTCGTCGATATGGAGCTTTTTGTCAAGGACTTCAACCACAACGTCAACCAGGACGCCGGCCACGAGGCCGATCACGATGGCGCCCACGGCGTCCACGTTTGCGCAGCCTGCCGTTATGGCAACCAGGCCCGCTAACGAGGCGTTAAGGCACATTGAGACGTCGGGCTTGCCGTTTTTAATCCAGGTAAAGAGCATACATGCCACTGTGGCAACCGCCGGGGCGAGAGTAGTTGTGCCGAAAATTTTGGCCATCTCGGTGACGTCGCCGGCGGCGGCTCCGTTGAAGCCGTACCAGGCAAACCACAGGATGAAGCAGCCCAAAGCGCCAAGGGTGATGGCGTGGCCGGGTATGGCGTTTACCTTTGTGACCTTGCCGTTCTTGTCGTAGGAATACTTGCCGATGCGCGGGCCCAGGAAGATAGCGCCTATAAGTCCGGATATGCCGCCCACCATGTGGATGACGCAGGAGCCGGCAAAATCAACGAAGCCCAGCTGTGCGAGCCAGCCCTGGGAATTCCAGACCCAGCCGGCCTCTATGGGATAGATGACGGCGGAAATAACTGCGGAATATATGCAGTAGGCGGAGAATTTTGTCCGCTCAGCCATTGCGCCGGAAACTATGGTTGCGGCGGTGGCGCAAAACACAAGCTGGAATACGAAGCTGGACCAGTCAAAGTCCGCGAAGTTGGTGAACATCTGCCACTCGGGGCGGCCGATAAAGCCGAAGAAGTAGTTTTCAGACATCATGATACCGTAGCCCAGGAAAATGAAAACCACAGTGCCGATGCAGAAGTCCATAAGATTTTTCATGATGATGTTGCCGGCGTTTTTTGCCCTTGTGAAGCCCGTCTCCACCATCGCAAAGCCGCACTGCATAAAAAATACAAGGGCGGCGCCGACCAAAAACCATACGCTCATGTCCATAATTTATTCCTCCTAATTTTTTTCACCAAAGTAAAAGAGGCGCTGGGACATTCGCCAGTGAATGTCTCAGCGCCTTTGCTTTGATGCACCATAGTTTACACGCAAATATGCGATATGTCAAGATGCAACTTGCAAAAATATAAGGATATATCCCGAAAAAACAGAAAGACCCGGGAAAATATGCAATTTAGAAATTCAAAATTTGCAAAATCACGTCTGATATGAGTTGCGGCTAAAAAATATCGGGATTTCAGTGCCGCTTATCTCAAGGGAGTCCTCCGCCGTAAGGCAGTCGAAGGCGAAAATCTCCACGCCCCTATCTGCGGCCTCCTTAAGGGCCTCACCGAACTGGCGGTGGGTGGCAAGGTTTGGGGTGAAGTATCTGATGCCTGTGCCGCACATCTGCACCACAAAGACCATGTACGCCCCGAAGCCCGCGTCCTTTGCCGCCATAAGCTCCCGGATATGCTTTACGCCCCGCTCCGTTGGCGCGTCGGGGAACAGCACAACGCCGCCGTCCTCAAGCGTGACACCCTTTACCTCGATGAAAATTTTCCGGTCTCCCGCCTCGGCGTAAAAGTCAAACCGGGAATTACCGAAAAAGGACTCCGGCTTTATAAGCGTGAGGCCGGGGATAAATTTCCCCGCCTGAAGAAACTCTCCGAAAACCTTGTTCGGGGCCTGGGAGTCCATATTTATAAGCCTTTCGCCCTTGTAGACGGCGATAAGGTCGAATTTCGTTTTCCTGCCGGGATTTTCGGACCGCTCCAATATGACGGAGGCGCCGGGCGTCAGAAGCTCCCGGCAGCGGCCTGTGTTTTTCACATGGCAGACCTGATTTTCGCCGCCGACGCTCACGTTGGCGATAAATCTGTTGGGCCTGCTGATAAAAATCCCTTTTTCAATTCTGCCGTATTTCATATGAGTCTCCCATCAGGCTGTGCCTTTGCCGCCGGACCCAGGAGGGCGTAAAAACGGCGCGGCTTTGATATTTTTGCGGCGCTTTTCCGATTAAGGGAAAGCGTGTGGATTTATGATACTACATTTTTGCGGAAAAAACTATTGCAAAACAGACTGAATTGGGGTATACTGACCGCAGAACATTTGTTCGATAGAAAACCGGAGGCATTTTGGATGGACGTTTTTGAAAAGCTGAAAATACTGACCGACGCCGCAAAATACGACGTGTCCTGCTGCTCCAGCGGCTCCGACAGGCGGGGAGCGAAGGGCGGCATCGGGAATACAACCTCGGCGGGGATATGCCACAGCTTCGCGGCGGACGGCCGGTGCATCTCCCTTCTCAAAATACTTATGAGCAACGCCTGCTCTTACGATTGCAGCTACTGCGTAAACCGCCGCTCCAATGATACGCCCCGGGCTACGTTCACGCCCCGGGAGATAGCGGACCTGACAATCCAGTTTTACAGGCGCAACTATATAGAGGGGCTTTTTTTAAGCTCCGGCGTTTTGGGAACTCCCGACAACACAACGGAGCGTATGATATCGGCCATATCCATACTGCGCAGCGAATACCGGTTTAACGGCTACATCCACGCCAAGGCGATACCCGGCACCGACAGCAGGCTTATAGCATCTCTGGGTATGCTGGTTGACAGGATGAGCGTGAATATCGAGCTGCCGTCCAGCAGAAGCTTGCAGCTTTTGGCCCCGGATAAGACGAAAAACGCAATTCTGACCCCAATGGGCAGCATAAGGGACGGCATCGCGGAAAACAGGACGGACATTGTAAAATACCGGCACGCGCCGAAATTCGTCCCCGGCGGCCAGAGCACGCAGATGATAGTGGGGGCCACGGAGGAGAGCGACTTCCAGATACTGAATCTGGCCTCCGGCCTATATAAGCGGTACGGCCTTAAAAGGGTGTATTATTCCGCCTATATCCCAATGATGACAGGACGGAACCTGCCGGCCAGGAACACAAAGCCGCCGCTTCTGCGGGAGCACCGGCTGTACCAGGCGGACTGGCTCCTGCGGTATTACGGCTTTTCCGCGGAAGAATTGCTGGACGAGAAAAACCCGAACTTCAACCCGCTGGTGGACCCGAAGTGCAGCTGGGCGTTGAGCCACATGGAGTTTTTCCCAGTGGAGGCCAATACTGCGCCCTATGAGCTTATACTCCGGGTGCCGGGGATAGGGGTAAAGAGCGCCAGGAGGATAGTTTACGCGAGAAAAAGCGGCCGTCTTGATTTCGACGCCCTTAAGAAGCTGGGCGTTGTGATAAAGCGGGCGCAGTATTTCGTGACCTGCGGGGGCAAGGCCCGGGAGGGCGTCAGACTGGAGCACGGGGCGATTTTGAGGGGACTTCTCTCGGACAGGAGCATGGACATGCTTGAGCAGCCGCCGGAACAGCTCTCCCTTTTTGATCCGGTGGAGGAGGACAGGATAAAATGCCTTACAGGACAGATATAGTTTATGTTTACGACGGCAGCTTCCCCGGCCTTATGTGCTGCATTTTTGATAGCTACTATAAGCGGGAGCTGCCTGCGGCCATATATGCCGAGAACAGGGCCCAGCCTACGCTTTTTGAGGTGCGGCAGGTGAAAACCGATTCGGAGCACAGCGGCCGGGTAATCCGCGCCATAAAGGAGAAAATGGGGAAGAATCCATACCGGCTCATATCACGGGTGTTTTTCTCCGGCAGGGAGGATAAGGAGCTTATGATACTGGACTACGCCAGAGTGGGCTTTAAGGCCGGAGACAGGATAAATCTTATGCTCCATGACGCCAGAGTTCACGAAATGCTCCGGGAATCCCAGTATATAGTCAACGAGGCCGACAGATACATTGAATTTATAAGGTTTTCAGAGTATAATAACATTTTAGGCGCATATATAGAGCCGAAGAGCTTTGTGCTGCCGTTTCTGGCCGGACATTTTGCGGACAGGTATCCTGAGGAAAAATTCGTCATATACGACAGGACCCACAGGGCGGCGCTTTTCGGCGACAGGGGCCGCTGCCGGCTTGCGGAGGACTGCGATATAAGCTTTCCGGCCGCCGGTGAGAAGGAGCGGTTTTACAGAAACCTGTGGAGGCTTTTTTACGGCGCCGTTGCGGTGGAGGGCAGGGAAAACCCCAGATGCCGCATGAATTTTATGCCAAAGCGCTATTGGAACTGTATGACGGAGTTTACGGAGGATGAAAATATCCCGCCCTCCGGGGAGTTGCCTGCCCGGCGGGGCGCTTTGCCCCGCTGAAAGCGGTGATCCCGGCGCGGAATAAGGGAGGTAGGGCCGGTGCGGAAGCTGGCGGTGTTTGCCCTGGCTTTTTCGGCGGCTGTGTTTATAGCGCAGTACGCTGTAAAATGGGAGTATTTATGGATATTGGGGGCGGCTTTCGCCGTCATTGGCATTGGGGGCCTGTTCTTCCGCAATATGACCAGGCTTTTTATAATGCTGGCGGCCTTTGGCGCGTCCCTGGGCTTTTTCTATGATTTTGCCTTTGAGCTGTGCTTTTTTGCCCCGGCGGAGGAGCTGGACGGCTACGTGGGAACGGTGGAGATGAGCGTAAAGGATTTCCCCGTGTCTGCGGACTACGGATATAACGTGCCTGTAAGCGTCAGGCTCCCTGGGAAGCCGGATGTCAGCGCCGTTATGTACGCGTACGACGAAACGCCGCCGGAGCTTACGCCCGGCGATGTATTAACGGTTGAAGTCCGGCTGGGGCCTGCCGGGAACATATACGGCGAGAAAACGGACGTTTTCACCTCGCAGGGCGTTTTCCTGTTCGCCTACAAGACGGGAAGCATGGAGCTTACGGAGGATAGGGAATTTTCTCTGAGATACCTGCCGAAATACGCGGCTCAGGGGATAAAGGAAAAGACGGAGGAAATTTTCCCCGATGACGTTCAGGGCTTTGCCCGGGCGCTGCTGACTGGCGACAGGACAAAGCTGAAGGAAAACGAGCTGCTCACAAAAAGCCTCTCCACCGCCGGGATATACCATATTGTGGCGGTGTCCGGAATGCACGTGGCGTTTCTGGTGGGCTTTATCCGTATGTTTACCAGAAAACGGCGGCTCACCGCATTTATCTGCATACCTGCGGTGGTGTTTTTCGTACTGATGACAGGCGCGTCGCCGTCGGTGGTGCGGGCCGGCGTAATGCAGATATTCCTTCTGGCCGCGCCGCTTTTCAGGCGGGAGGAGGACTCCGTCACATCCCTCTCGGCGGCCCTTATGCTGCTTCTGCTCATGAGCCCCTATTCAGCGAAAAACGCCGGACTGCAATTATCCTTTGCATCTATCGCCGGGATATATGTGTTTTCCGGCAGGATATATGGGGCCATACTGGGGTGGCTTGGGAAGAAACCGGCGTTTAAACACAAAATTACAAGCTGGGCGCTGAGGTTTACGGCCTCGTCACTTTCGGCCACGCTGGGGGCCAGCGCCTTTTCACTGCCGCTTGCGGCCGCGTATTTTAAGACGGTGCCCCTTGCCGCGCCCCTTACAAACCTGCTTACGCTATGGGCGGTGTCCATAGCTTTCGGAGCGGGGCTTTCCGCCTGCATTATCGGCTTTATCCTGGCTCCCGCCGGGCCGGCGGCGGGCATTATCGCCGCATGGCCCTTCAGATACATAAGCTTTGCGGCGGAGCTTATTGCAAAATGGCGCTTTGCCTCTCTGTACTTATCCAATGAATATGTGTTATACTGGTTTATGTATCTCTACGCGGCCCTTGCCGTTTTCCTGGCGTTTCGCGGGAAATTCAGGCGGCTCATTATCCCGGCGGGCATGGCGGCGGTGTGCCTCTGCGTATCGCTGGTGCTGTCGTCGGCGGCGCGGGACGAGAGCCGCCTTACGATAACGGCCCTGGACGTGGGCCAGGGACAGAGCATCGCCATTATGAGCGAAAACCGCAGGGCCGTTGTGGACTGCGGCGGGAGCAGCGGCAACGCCGGGGACACGGCGGCGGAATATATTAAGAGCACAGGCGGAAACGAGCTGGATTTTCTTATCCTGACACATTTTCACTCCGACCACGCAAACGGGGCGGAGGAGCTGCTGAACCGGCTGGAGGTGGGCTGCCTTATCATACCGGAGCCGGAGGACGACGGTGCAAGCTGGCTGTCGGAGGACATAATAGACCTGGCCCGGCGGAAGAATACGGATATAATATACGTAACCTCTGACGCCCAGGTTAAGCTGGGCGGAGCGTTGCTGAACATATACGCCCCTCTGGGCGGAAGCGGCACGAATGAAAAGGGCCTCACCGTGCTCTGCTCCATAGACGATTTCGACGCGCTTATAACAGGCGACATGAATATGGGCACAGAGAGGGTGCTCCTTGCCACTCACAACCTGCCGGATATAGAGCTTTTAGTGGCGGGCCACCACGGCTCAAAATACTCCACTGGCGAGGAGCTTTTGGAGGCAGTTTCGCCGGAGACTGTGATAATCTCTGTTGGATATAACAATTACGGGCATCCGTCGCCGGAGACGCTGGGGCGGATATACGCCGCCGGGGCCGAGGTGTACAGCACGGACGCCGGAGGGAATATAACTGTAAGGGTGAAATAGCGTTGGCAAAGAAGAAAAGCGACGATACTGAATATAAAAAGCTGAAGGCCGGCCTCAAAAGCGGCGAGGTGGGAAATTTCTATATTTTCCACGGCGAGGAACGGTATCTGCTGGAATACTATCTGGGCAGGCTCCGGGATACGGTGCTGGATGGGGGCCTTGAGGAGTTCAACGTAAAGCGCTTCGAGGGTAAAAGCCTCACGCCGGAGGGACTTTCAGACGCGGTGGACGCGCTGCCGGTGTTTACCCGGCGGACATTTATAGAGGCGGACGACCTGGATATTTTCGGCGCTGCCGAGGGGCTCAAAAAGGAGTACCTCAAGATTCTGGCGGATCTGCCGGATTACGTGTGCCTTGTGCTGGTGTACGACGCGGTGGAGTATAAGCCCGACGGGCGGGTAAAGGTGAATAATGAGATAAAAAAACTGGCGTCGGTGGTGGAGTTTAAGTGCCAGGAGCAGTCTGACCTTATAAACTGGGTCTGGCGCCGCTTTAAGGCCATGGGAAAGGACATAAGCCGGGCCGACGCGGAGTATTTCATTTTTATCACAGGCGGTCTTATGACCTCCATGGTCTCCGAGACGGAAAAGGTGGGCGCCTACGCTGCCGGAAGCACCGTTACCAGGACAGATATAGACGCGGTGGTAACGCCGGTGACAGACGCCGTGGCGTTCCGGCTTACAGACGCCGTGGTCCAGGGGAAATTCGAGGACGCGGCAAAGCTTTTAAGCGACCTGCTGCTGATGCAGGAGGCGCCCCACAAGCTGCTGTACAGCATTTCAGCGAAAATGCGGCAGCTTTTGGCGGCGAAAATACTGTGGGAAAACAGGAAAACAGCCGGGGATCTTATGGAGCTTATGGGCATACGCTACGATTTCCAGGCCAGAAGCCTTATGGAAAATGCCAGGAGGATATCCCTCCAGTGGTGCGAAAACGCCGTGGCCCTGTGCTCAGAGACGGCGCTGCAATTAAACAGCGCCTCCGATAAGGAGTCGGCCCTTGGCCTGCTGCTTATGCGGCTGGCGGCGGAAAGGAAGGGCGCCGTTGCGTAAAGTTAGGGAGATAATCATAGTCGAGGGAAAGTGCGACAAGAGCGCTGTCCTGGCGGCGGTGGACGCGACGGTTGTGGAGACAAAGGG
The DNA here is from genome assembly GCA_964495095.1 of uncultured Oscillospiraceae bacterium. GTDB lineage: Bacteria > Bacillota > Clostridia > Oscillospirales > Oscillospiraceae > CAZBUH01. Next base: position 8,041 of record CAZBUH010000044.1, read on the forward strand.
CTTCGGCGTATTTAAGGACAGGAAAAAGCTTGAGCTTCTGCGGAAAATGGCGGAAAACCGGGGCGTCATAATACTTACCGACAGCGACAGCGCGGGCTTTCTCATAAGAAATTACCTGAAGGGCGGACTTAACGGCGTGGAGATAAAAAACGCCTATGTCCCGGACATACCCGGCAAGGAGCGGCGGAAAACCCAGCCCTCAAAGGAGGGCAAGCTGGGGGTGGAGGCCATGGCCGGGAACGTGATATTGGAGGCTCTCATCCGGTGCGGAGCGACATTTGAGGGCGAGGAGCAGCCTGGAAAGGGCGGAGCCATAACAAAGGCCGACCTGTATGAGCTGGGCCTCACGGGCGGCGACGGCAGCGGAATGAAGCGTGCGGAGCTTTTAAAGAAGCTGGGCCTGCCGGAAAATATGACGGCCAAGGGCCTTCTTGAGACGTTAAACGCAATGTACACCAGAGAGGAATTTTTGAATCTGGATATATAGGCTATTTCTTCGCCTGCTCCTCTATACATACCTCGCCGATAACGGCAATAAGCAGTACGGCGGCGCCGGTGGAGACAAGCTCCCGTATCAGCAGGTACCGCTCGTAGAGCGCCGGCGACAGCCCGCCGGAGGCCACGGTGAGAAGCAGCGCCGCCGTCAGGCAGATGCAGGCGGATACAACGCCGAGCTTATGTACAAAATACGCCGGCCGGCTCATGGAGAGTATCCTGGCAAAAATGTGTTTTAATTTCATATGTATACCGGCTTTCGTAAAAATTCACAAAAATGTGGCGAAAATATTGTAATATGCCCACTTGTATTTTTCAAGCCGCAATTTCAGGCGAAAAACCCAAGATGTAGTGTGACTGTCGAATAATAACGAGCCGTGTCGAACTTTTTGAGTAGATTTTGCGGCAAAAGTGTGGAATAATCCAATTTACAGGAATAAATTGGAGGGAATTCATATGAGGACAATGACTGTTTGCGGAAAAAGCCTGAAAGACGGCGAAAGGAAAGAGCTGGTTTACTCAATCCTGATTGACGAGGTAAGATACGAGGGGTGCACAGTCTGCGAGGTGTACGGGGCCGGAATACGGAATAGGAGCACCGGCGAGACGGAGACGGTGCGGAACATTACCTCCGACTTCGACAGGGCGCTGGACATAATTTCGCTGCTGGCCCGGAACCTTGTGACGCCGGTAACGCTGGCGGACGTTATAAGCGATTTGGCCGTCTGCTGAAGGATGGGCCGGAGCTTCAGCCGGTATGCCAAAATGTTTTCTGATACGCAGTGAAGCCCCATTCTTTTTTAAAAGAATGGGGTTTCAGCCTGTAGACAAAGTACCCAATATTCCGCAACAGATCGGAACGGATACCGACAATATAAAAGTGATCCGCAGGCCTGTGGAAGCCGCCCTTATCTGATGCAGTATACAGAGAGCAGAGGACATCAGGAAGCAGTGAACCGGCACGTCCGGGCAGGCCCTGCGCTGGCGAAGGGGTTTTATGTATTCCGTTATACACAGGAGCATGGCAGAGCGAGGATGAAAGTAAAGTCCGCGCTCACCTTTGTATGCTTGGATCTGAAAAAGCCGGCAAAAAGGAGATGGGGCTTCCAGCGGAGGGGCAGCGCCGTACATTGAGGCCGTATTGGCTGATGTGCAGTTTTATGTAAACTCCAGCAGCGAGCTTGTGATAATCCTGCCGGAGGAACACGCAGCGGCGCTGGGCGTGGAAAATATGGAATTTACCATCCCGCAGGAGGCCATAGCCGATATTGCAAACGAGGAATATTTTAAGTAAAAAGACGCAGCGGCGGATATGGTGAGACCCCCGGCGGATGCCACGCCGGGGGCCTTTTTTACATCTTTACGATTTTGTAGTACGTCCGGGAGGTTATTGCGTAGACAACGATATAGACAAGCGCGAAAATCAGGAGCGTCACCAGGGTGCAGACGGCAAAGAGTGTGATATTTGTCAGGTTAAACAGCGTAAGGAGCCTGGTTATAAGCTTGAAAGCCGCCAGTATGTGTATCGCCGCCACCCCAAGGGGCAGGAAAAACACAAGAAGGATCTGGCTCTTTATGCTGCCCTTTACCTCTCTTTGGCTCATGCCAACCTTCTGCATTATCTCAAACCGCTGCCTGTCCTCGTAGCCCTCGGAGACTTGCTTATAGTAGATTATGAGGACAGTGGCTATCGTAAAGACGAGGCCCAGGAAAATGCCCACGAACAGGAAGCCGCCGTAAAGGGAGTAGAAGTAAGCGGACTCCTGTTGCCGGGATTCAGTGCAGTGTATATAGTGCATGTTCCCGTCGCTGTCGGCGCCGCAGAATATTTTCGCCGCTTCGTCCACAGCCTCGAAGCAGGCGAGCTTCTCCTCGTCGGTGCCGTCGATATCCAGACCGATGTCGTAGCAGATATGGCTGGCATTGTTCGGACCGTAGGCCTCCAGCTGGGCCTCGTAAATTTTATTCAAAACGGAGCTGTCCGGCAGGACAAGGCATTCAACGTCAGTGAGATACGCGATATATGCGCTTACCCCGTGTATAGGGAAGGATTCCAATCGCTCTTTTACAGTGAACTGCATGTCCTCTATGGTTATATCGCCGTCAGACGCTTTGCTGGTGCTGTAGCAGAGCACCTGCCCATCGGACAGCTCCGGAGTTTGTCCGGTGAGTATGCCGTATTCCTCCGCCGTTATAAAGACAAGCTGTACATGGTCGGACTCGGAATAGCCCGTGCGCTTAAACCTGAAGCTGGAGCCGTCGCGGGATGCCGAGACTGTGAGATAGCGGCAGTCGGATATGGCTGTTATGGTGCGGCCGGATTGGGCTACGGCCTCCTTAACGTCGCTGAAAAGGGCGGCAGTGTCCAAATCCTCCCCGTCGTAAATCGGGCGGGAAACCATGATGTCGGAAGGATACCGGAGAGATATGGCATCCTCGGTGCCGGCGTACAGGCTTACGGTAGTGGAGATAGTGACCAGTACCATGGTGGCCAGGATGCAGATGTTGGCAAGCCCCACGGCGTTCTGCTTCATCCGGTATATAAGCCCGGACACGGCGGTAAAGTGCTTCGGAGAGTAGTAAAACCGCCTGTTTTTCCGGAGGCCCTTTAAAATAACCACCGAGCCGGAGGTGAAAAGGCAGTAGGTGCCGATTATCACCAGCATCACGGCGATGAAAAACAGGTACACCGCCGAAAGGGGAGACTCCGTGGTGATGGCTATATAATAGCCGGAGGACAGGGCGGCGAGGCCAATAAGCGTAAGGAAAAGCTTTGATTTGGGCTCCCGCTCGCCGACGGCCTGGCTGTGGAGCAGGTCTATGGGGCTTGACCTGTGCACCCGTATTATATTGAGCACCGCCGTAAATGCGAAAATGCCGAAAAACAGCAGCGCCGTGCCGATTATCCCCTCAAGGCTTACGTAAAAGCCCAGGGAAACTGAAAAGTGGAGAAGCCGGAACAGCAGCATAAGTATAAGCTTTGAAAAGAGTATGCCCAGAAGCAGCCCGGCGGCTATGCCTATAACTGCCGTTATAAGCACCTCCCAGCAGATTATAAGGGATATCTGCCCCTTTTCCATGCCGAGAATGTTGTAGAGGCCGAATTCCCGCTTCCGCCGCTTCATTATGAAGCTGTTGGCGTACAGAACGACCACCGCGGAAAAAATGCCGATAACTATAATGCCGAGGTGCATTATCATTATAAAGACGTCGCTGCCGGGCAGGGCCGCCACCATGTCGCTGCAGGAGATAAAGAACATTATATAAAACATTGCCGATGCGGCGGCGCAGGTCAAAAAGTAGGGGAGGTAGAACTGTATGTTCTTTACTATGTTCTGCGCCGCCAGACGGCAGTAGAGGGTTAGCTTACCCATTTAATTCACCGCCAGTCGTCATTACAGCCAGGGCGTCGGAGATTTTTGTAAACATCTCCCCGGAGCTCAGCTCGCCCCGGTAGAGCTGGTGGTAAACCTGGCCGTCCCGGAGGAAGAGCACACGGCCCGCGCTGCTGGCTGCCTTTACGCTGTGGGTCACCATGATTATGGTCTGCCCCGTCCTGTTTACGTTCCCGAAAAGTGTCATAAGGCTGTCGGCGGAGCGGGAGTCGAGGGCTCCCGTAGGCTCGTCGGCGAGGATGAGCTGGGGCCGCGTTATAAGGGCCCGGGCCACCGCCGCCCGCTGCTTTTGGCCGCCGGATACCTCGTAGGGGAATTTGTCCAGTAAATCGGATATGCCGAGCTTTTCGGCGATATAGCCCAGCCGCTGCTCCATATCCTTGTATTTTGCACCGGCCAGCACAAGTGGGAGATAGATGTTATCCCGGAGGGAGAAGGTGTCCAGCAGGTTGAAGTCCTGAAAGACAAAGCCCAGGTTATCGCGGCGGAATGCCGAAAGCTCACGCTCGGAGATGCCGGTGACGTCCCGCCCGTTAAGCGTTATTTTCCCGCTGGTGGGCCTGTCCAGCGCGGCCAGGATGTTTAAAAGCGTGGTCTTGCCGGCGCCAGATTCGCCCATAATGGCCACAAACTCGCCCTCGTCCACGGAAAAGCTTACATCCGTAAGGGCCTGTACCTGATTTCCGCCGAAGCGGGTGGTGTAAATTTTTTTAAGGTGGCTTATTTCAAGCAGCGCCATTTTGTATCAACTCCTTCTGACATGATGATTATATCAAATGCGAAATGGGCGTTCCATTGCTTTAGCTTACATTTTGCCCCGGAAGCTTACATTTTTGTAATAATGGGTCTGGACATGGGCGGTATAATAATATAAAATACAGTTGATTGTCCGCATAGTTATATATTTTCAGGGCCTGCTCACGCCTCCGGGATACATAGCCTGTAAAACAGGCGCACGGCGGCGTTAACAGGCTATCCCAAAAGGAGGAAAAATTTTGAGCAAGGGATATACCGCGTATATTGGCTCCAACTCCACCCGCGGCAGTAAGGGCATATATACCCTCCGCATAGACGGGGACACGGGAAAGCTTACGGTGCTGGGCGCCACACCGGCCTACAACACAGGATATCTGGCTCTGGCCAGGGGCAGAGATAACCTCTACGCCGTCAGCGAGGGTATGACCTTCCGGGGCGAGGGAAGCGGCGGAATAATGGCCTATAAGCTGGGGCCGGACAAATTGCCCGTGTACATGAACGGTTTTCCCACCAGAGGACAGCGGCCCTGCTGCACCAACACGTCCCCGGATGGAAATACCGTGTACGTCTGCAACTTTTTCAGGGCCTCCGTGGCCGCTTTCCCGCTTAATGAGGACGGCAGCCTGAAGCCGATGAAATTCTATATCCGGGAGGCCAGCGAAGGCCCCTTCGACGGGATGCACTGCGTCTACGCCCTGGAGGACGGTACCGTCTGCGCCATTGATTTGGGCCACAAGGCGGTGAAATTCTACGAGCCTGAAAAGGGCGCGGAGATAGGCCGCTATGACATTGCCCAGGGCTACGACCCGCGCCAGCTTGCGGCCAGCCGGGACGGAAAATTCATATATCTGCTTATGCAGCAGCCCGGCGTGGTTTTTGTCCTGAAAAACGATATAAAAACCACCGGGAAAGTAGAGAAGCTCCAGGAGATAACGACCATCCCCGCAGACTACAGGGGCATGTACGGCACAGCCGCCGTGCGCCTTACGCCGGATGGAAGCTTCCTTCTGGCGTCCACAAGGACGGCGGACACCATTGCGGTGTACAGGGTGGATAAGGCCACCGGACTTCTCACTGTGACGGAGATAGCAAAGCTCCCCGGGGGCACGCCAAGAGATTTTAACATAACAGAGGACGGGAAATACGTTGTCACAGCTTACCAGTCCACCGACGAGGTGGGCGTGCACGAGCTTGACTGCGTTTCAGGCACCCTGACGGAAAAGGACAAAATCGGCGGGATATCTTCACCTGCCGCCGTAGTTACCAGAATGGAGGCGTAAATAATGGATGAGAAGAAGCTTACTGAGGAGCTGGAGAGCCTGAAAGCGAGACTTTCGCAGCTTGAAAAGCGCACGCAGACAGCCGAGGATAAGCTGGAAATAGAGAGGCTTATGAGCAAATACCAGTTCTATTTTGCCGCCGGCGAGGGAGGGCGCATAGTGGACGAGCTTTGGGCCCATGAGGCCGACGACGTGGCAAACGAGTTCGGCGCCTCCGGGGTCTACGCGGGGCTTCGCTGCGTTGCCACCGCCTATCAAAAGGACGTGCTCCCCGGGAAGATGAACGTCCACACAATGACTACGCCGTATATTGAGATAGCCGGAGACGGAAAAACCGCCAAGGGCGTCTGGATGAGCATCGGCGCGGAGATGGACGCCGGCGATTTGGGGCCTAATCCGCCCAAATCCCTGGAGGCGAGAAAACTCCTCACCAGCGAGACCGCCGATGGGAAGCGTTTCAAGGCCGAGTGGATGTGGCAGAAATTCGAGGTGGAGTTTATAAGGGAAAACGGCGTGTGGAAGATATGGCACCTCCACGGCTACGATATTTTCCGCTGCCCATATGACGAAAACTGGGTCACCTGGTCCACAAAGCGCTTTGAGCTGGATGGGCTGGGAATTGACGCGCTCTACACCTCCAATATCCCGTACCGGCCCGACGAGCCCCATGAGAATAACGCCACCATGGGCACCAGCTTCCACTGGCAGTATAAGCCCGACGCGGCCCCGGTTTTGGAGCCTGCCCCGCCGGAGCCATACGAGACATTTGAATATAAGCCCGGCAGGAAGATATATCCCATGCCCCCAATGCCGCCCATGCCGGGAAAAGAAAAATAAAAAACCGCCCAAAGGGCGGTGCTCGTAAAACAGTAACCCGCATTTCTCTGGGACAGGCGTGATTTCGGTCACGCCTGTCCCGCTTTCATCAACTCATCCACAGGGATGAAGCCCACAAGGTCATACTCCACATGAATACCCTGTTTCCGCTTGCCGCTGGACTTGTCCGGCGCTTCTACATAAACCGCCTTGACAAGTTCCCTGAGGGCATAGGGCGTGAGTTCTGTGAGGGTGGTGTATTTCTTTACTCTCTGGATGAATTTCT
>CAZBUH010000045.1:0-14897 GCA_964495095.1 uncultured Oscillospiraceae bacterium
GTCGCAATTGGAGTACGAGATGCAGCGCTCCATAAGGAGCCGATACAGCCTGCGCCGATATTCACGCTCACTGCCGGGGTAAAGACCCATGTGGGAAAAACGTTGCAATCCAGCCCGTATAGGCGGATGGTTCCGGTGGAGGAAAAGCCTGCCGCCCCAGAATTTATTGAGATCATTACTTCTTACATACTCTGCCCTTCACAGCCGCAGCCAAATCTGCGGCCTGCTTTTATGCTTTGATTACTTCCTGATTTTTCCTTCGCTTTTTCGCTCATACTTCTTGACTTTTTATAGCCGGTCTTTGGAATGTTTGTTTCGAAACTTCATTCTACCAGGAATCTGCAAACCATGTCTCTTTTTATCCATTTTCAATTTGCGCAATTTATTGTACCTTATCTATCTTGCAGTTCCATGATCGAGCTGCAAAAGCACAAACTTACTATTTCATCTGTTTTCTCGGCATATCAACAAACTATAAAAAAGGAAATGGAACTGATTTATTTCATATCCATTTCCTTTTTTATCTTTCAAGTCTACTTCTCGCAATCTCTGTATATTGATTGCTCAAATCAATTCCAATTCCTCGTCTTCCTAAAATAACTGCTGCATGAACGGTACTGCCTGTCCCAGAAAATGGATCAAGCACTATACCATCTTCTGGACAAGTTGATAAAATAGGGGTCTTTAATAATTCTTCCGGAAAAACAGCACAATGAGTATCTTTTCTCCAAGTATCTTCTGGAACAATTCTCCATATATCAGATGGTAAAAAACCTTTTTTTCTCATTTTTATAATGAAAAAGCCTTTGTCATTTAATTCCTTTGCTCTACCACTTACCTTTTGACTCTCACTATGATATGTCCTTTGCTCTCCTCGGATTGTCATTCTGAAGTCAACAACTTCTCCCCTACGCATCTCTTCAAGAGTTTCATTCAATGCATTTAATGCACTTACTTTTTCATTCTCAGATAAAACATCAGATGACTCTATCTGTTTAAAGTACTTTTTCCCAGAAACTCCAGTAGCAGATATAATTTGTCCATCTTTTTCATAAGCATCTTTTTCTGGAATTATTCTAACTGCTTCTGCATCAAAATAATACTTCGGTTTTTTTACAAATTGAAAAACATGTTCATATATATCTCGCATTCTGTCTTTACAACTTTGTGTACCTTTCATTTGGTCCCATATAATATCACTTCTTAGAATCCAACCTTCTTTTTGCATCTCTAATGCAACTCTCCAAGGCATTCCCATAAGACATTTATCAACAAACTTATCACCAATATTAAGCCAAAAAGTCCCTTCATCTTTTAAAACTCGCTTGAGTTCTCTAATCACTTTCATCAAATCTTCCACATATTGCTCAGGCGTTTCTTCCGAACCAATTATATTGCTTAATTCTCCGTCATAATCTTCATAGATTCTTTGTTGCCAATAAGGTGGTGAGGTGATTATACAATCTATTGATTTATCAGGTATTTGCTTCAGCACTTTTAAACTGTCTCCCACCTCAAACCAGTACTCTTTATTTTTTTTAATAACATCGCTAATCACTTAACACGCCATCCTCTTTACCTTTTCTGATTGCATTCTCCAAAAATTCCATTTCTGTTAAATACTCTTCAGCATTAGCACCTGCTAATATTCTATTTACACCTTCTAAATCTGTACTAACCCATCTGTCATGATACATTTCAAATCTATTCTCAGCTTCATTCCATCGCAGCGAGTACGTCATGAAGTGAATTACATCATTCATATCTTGCCTAAGATCAGATGTGTCTACGGCACTTTCAAGATATTGTAACGCAACATCTTGAATAACAAACACTATCTTTCTATTCCACTGTGCAACAACTTGTCCCTTTTTGTAAACTTGTTGCATCATTGTTTTCATAAATTCATTTGCCCAATTCAATCCATATGTATAGCTTCCCGCATAATGCCCAAGTTTTAACAAATCTTTTACATAAGGATATGGAGAACCTGTAGTTCCATTAGCTTGAAATTCGACACAAAAAAAATCATCAGCAGAAGTTCCAGCTTCATTTGTCTTTATTGCAACATAGTCAACATTACCACTAACCCCCATGTTCACCTCTTTAACCCATCTTGTGTTATCCCATGTTGGAAAAAATCTATCATGAATTGATTGATATACAATATCATCCCAAAATCTAAACGGACAGATAATTACAGGTTCAAAATGGTCCAAAAAAGAACCCTTATACCCTAATGTACAAATTCCCACCTTAATATGTGGTTCACTCTTTCTCGGTTTAGTGCATTCTCTTTTCAAATATGGACAACGCTGACAATTTCTATCATTTGTTGCCTCTACTCCTGTATCGTTATATACGTGCCCAAATACTTCTATTGGGAATCTTCCTATTTCGACTGACATGCCCTTTGTCCTCCTGATTATAACCCGGTTTGTTGCCCATAGTCAACATTAAAATCAAATAAATCTTTTAAAGTCACTTCTAATGCATTAGATATTTTTTCTAAACTAATTATTGTCGCATTTCTTTTCCCAGACTCAATCCCTGCTAAATAAGTTCTGTCCAAATCCGCCAGAAGAGCTAATTTCTCCTGAGACAGGCCCTTTTGTTTCCTTAAGTATCGTATTCTGTTTCCAACTTCAACTGTAATCATGATAAACCTCCCATTGCATTTATATTATATTTTGTCGTTTATGAGTCAACTGACTATAAGTAACATGTGTAAATAAAAAAGCAGAGTAAAGAATACTCTCTACTCTGCTCTGAACGTGTTCCCTTAATTATGGCCGCAAATCAGTCGCAATTCCCGACCCACATTCTCTCAAATCCTTGTAAATAAATACTTTACTTATCAATGGGCTTCATCGTCGGGAAAAGCAACACATCGCGTATTGAGGCGCTGTCGGTAAGGAGCATCACAAGGCGGTCAACGCCGAATCCAAGACCGCCTGTAGGCGGCATACCGTACTCCAGGGCGTTTACGAAATCGTAGTCCACCTGCGCCCGGCTGTCCGGCTCCTGGGCCTTCCGCTCGGCCACCTGGCGCTCAAAGCGGCCCTTCTGATCTATAGGGTCGTTCAGCTCCGAGAAAGCGTTGCCAAACTCTGTGGCGTTTATAAAATACTCAAACCGCTCCGTAAACGCCGGATCGTCCGGCTTGCGCTTCGCCAGCGGGCTTATCTCCACAGGATAGTCATAAATAAACGTGGGCTGGATAAGGTTTTCCTCCACGAAAGCGTCGAAGAATTCCGCCAAAATGGCTCCCTTGGTGGGCACCTCCGGCAGCTCCACATTGTGGGCCTTGGCGCAGGCGACGGCGTCCTCATCCGATTTCCAATCGTTAAAGTCCACACCGCTGTACTTCTTCACAGCATCTATCATCGTAAGGCGCTCCCAGTGGCCCAGATCAATCTCATGCCCCTGATAGGGCACCGCAAGAGACCCGCAGACCTTCTGCGCCAGCTCTTTCATCATGTCCTCCACCAAATCCATCATGCCGTGGAAATCGGTGTATGCCTGATAAAGCTCTATAGTAGTGAACTCCGGATTGTGCTTTGTGTCCATACCCTCATTGCGAAATATGCGGCCCACCTCGTACACACGCTCCATACCGCCGACTATGAGGCGCTTAAGGTACAGCTCAGTCTCGATGCGCAGTACCATGTCCATGTCCAGCGTGTTGTGGTGGGTGTAAAAGGGCCGCGCCGCGGCGCCTATCTCAAACGGCGTCAGGATAGGCGTATCAACCTCCAGAAAGCCCCGCCCATCCAGGAAGGAGCGCAGCTCACGCATTATCTGGCTGCGCTTTACAAACGTGTCCTTAACGTCAGGATTCATGATAAGGTCAACATAGCGCTGGCGATAGCGCGTCTCAAGGTCGGTGAGGCCATGGAACTTCTCAGGCAGCGGCCGCAGTGATTTGGCCAGGAGCTTTACGTCCGAGCAGTGGACGCTTATCTCGCCCATCTTCGTCCTGAAAACGTAGCCCTCTACGCCTACGATATCGCCAATGTCCAGCTTGCGGCAGTCGCTGAAGCACTCCGCCGAAACGTCGCTGGCCCTGATATATATCTGGATTCTGCCCTTGTCGTCCTGTATATCGGCAAAAATGGCCTTTCCCATGCCGCGCTTTGCCATCATGCGCCCGGCAACGGACACAGTCTGGTTTTCCATGGACTCAAAATTATCCTTTATATCGGCAGAGTAGGCGTCCCGCTGGAATTCAGTTATCCGAAAGGGGTCCTTTCCCTCCTGCTTAAGGGCGCTGAGCTTATCCCGGCGCACCTGAAGTATCTCGCTCAGACTTTCCTGCTGCTCTGTGTTTATAGTCTCACCAGCCATGGGCCATATCCCCTTCTTATCTCTTTTCTATGTTCAGTATCTCAAACTGTATGCTTCCCGCCGGGGCCTCGATAGTGACTATCTCCCCTATTTTGTGGTCAAGAAGCCCCTTGCCGAAGGGGGAGTCGTCGGATATCTTCCCCTCCATGGGGTTTGCCTCCTGGGAGCCTACGATAGTGTACTCCAGGTCCTCGTCCATTTCAATATCATGCACCTTGACAGTGCTGCCGATGCCGACCCTGTCCGTGCCCACAGAGGCTACCACTATTTCCGCGTTCTCAATAAGGTTTTTTACCTCCGCTATGCGGGAATAGAGCTTGCCCTGCTCGGTTTTTGCCTCGTCATATTCGCTGTTCTCTGACAGGTCTCCAAAGCTTCTCGCTATCTTTAACTGCTCTGCAACCTCGCGCTCCCGGTCGGTCTGAAGATATACAAGCTCTTTTTTAAGCTCCTCCAGCCGCTCTGCGCTCATCTTATAACGGGTCTCGTTAGCCATTCAAGTCAATCCTTTCAGATTATTCATACAGTAGACACTATTATATTAATTTTACCCTGACCTGTCAAGAAATTAATATCCCCGGAGCGCCACCGCCGTTACAGCGGCCTGGAGCTGCTCATCGTCCTCACGGCTGAGCTGGTCATAATACAGCAGGGCAAAATCCTCCTCGGATATCTCCACCTCAACGTCCGGCGTAAGGCCGCCTGTCTCGGAGAGGTCCACTCTTCCCGGCGTCATGTATTTTCTCGTGGAGATGTGCAGCGCGCTGCCGTCGGACAGCAGCCTCGTTATCTGGGAGCGCCCCTTTCCGGTGGTCTGCCAACCCACTACGGTGGCCCAGTCATATTCTCTCAGCGCCGCCGCGAAAAATTCAGCCGCGCTGTAGGAATTTTCATTTACAAGCACCGCCATGGGCATTTCAACGCAGCTTGGCCCGGAGGTTTCCACCCGCTCCCCGCCGCTTTTATCCACGGAGATAAATATCTCCCCCTCCGGCAGCAGGTAGTCCAGCATTGCCGTAAGCTCGGAGACAAGCCCTCCGGGGTTGTTTCGCACATCAAAAATAAGGGATTCCGCCCCCTGCGCCTGCAAATCCTCCACGGCGGCCATAAAATCGTCGCACACGCCGGCCTCAAAATTCTCTATCGTGATAAGCCCCACGCTGTTTTCCAAAAGCTCATAGCTCACAGGTGTCTTATAAATTATCTCGCAGTTTAAGGTGACATCCCGCTCTGTTCCCTCAACGGAGCGCACCCTTATGCCAAAGCTCTCGCCGGTGCGGGCCTTTATAAGCTCCTTTGCCTCGGATATGGTCATGCCCGTAATGTCCGTCCCATCCACGGCTATTATAGTCTCCCCCGCCTGAAGCCCGGCATTCTCCGCCGGGGTGCCGGCCTGCACCGCCTTTATAAGAAGTCCGCCTGTCTCCGCGCTCTCAACGGTAACGCCTATACCGGCATATTTATTCTGCTGGGACAGCTTATACTCCTCGTACTCCTCGGCGGTCATATAGTAGGACCATCTGTCGCCTATGGCGGCTACCGCGGCGTCCATTACGGCGTCCGACACCTGTTGGCTGTCGTACTCCCCGATATAGATATCGTCAATAATCTGCCGGAGCTCGGCATACAGGTTTACTTCCTTTTTCAGCTCCGGATCAAGATGGGCGCCCGAAAATGTGCTCACCGCCACGAAAGTAACAGCGGCAGTGAGCATCATTGCTGCGATAAGCGTAAATAAATTAAATCTTCTTTTCATAGCGTCAATAAGCCTTTGTATAGTTCGTAAAATAATTCAGCGGGTTAACTCTCGAATTGTTTACAAATATCTCAAAATGCAGGTGCGCCGCCGTGGAATTTCCGGTAGAGCCCACCGCGCCTATGGTGGAGCCCTGGCTCACATTATCCCCAACGCTCACATATTTTGCGCTCATGTGGGCATAGAGGGTCTTTGTGCCGTTATTGTGGCTTATGACCACGTAGTTTCCATATCCGTAGGTGTCATACGCCGAGACGATGACCGTGCCGCCGTCGGCGGCCATAACCGCCGTACCGTAGGCCGCGCCGATATCCACGCCGTTGTGCATCCTGTATATCACGCCTGAGACCGGGTCCGTCCGCATCCCAAAAGGCGACGTCACCGCCCGGCTGGAGCCGGAGGGCCAGATAAAAGAGCCTGTGCCGGTGACTTTTTTCTCCTGCTCCATACGTGCAAGCTCTTTTTCCATCTCGGCTATCTGCTTATCCACCGCGTCAGCAAATTTTTCGCTCTCCTCAAGGGCCTCCATATAGGCGTCGATGTCATCCTCCAGGGATTTTATAAAATCCTCCGCCTCGGCCACCTGCCGGTCGAGCAGGTTTTCATAATCCACAAGCTGGACTCTGGCCGCCTCCTGCTCGCTAACGGCGCTCTCAAGCTCCGTTTTGGCGTCCTCCACGGCCTGCTTTGCGTCCGCAAGCTCGCTGCAGAGCCGCCGGTCGGCCTCCATAATCTCGCTTATATAATCTATCCGCCCCAACAGGTCCGTAAAGCTGCTGGCGTTAAAGAGTATCTCAAAATAGCTTATCTTCCCGTTTTCCTCCATGGCGCGTATGCGCGTCCTGTAGGTATCCCACTGCTTATCGACCTCCTGCTGGGCCTCATTGATTTCAATTTCCTTCTCGTCGATAAGGTTGTTGTACTCGTCGATAAGGGCGTTTGTATTGTCAATTTCCTCCTGGGTTATGGAAGCCTGCTCGTCGAGCACGGCCTTTTTTGCAAGAGCCGTAAACTGCTCGTACTCAGTGGAGTCTATCTGGGCCTGTATCTCCTGCTTTTTCTTTGCAAGGGCCTCGGCCTGGTCCTTGAGGTTATTCAGCGCGCTCTGGGATGCCGTGACCGCACCGGCGGTGGCTGAAACCGCAGCGGCTACTATAAACGCCGCCGCCCTCACCGTAAAATTTTTAAGTCTCATAATTCACTCCTAGACCTTGTTTGTTAATTAGCGAAATGACTAATGGCGAGAGATTTTTTCGCCAGACGAAAACGATTTGACGCAGGCGTACTGGATGTACGTCAGGGAAAATTGGCAAAGTATGGCGGAAAAAGATCCTCCAGCGGGCGTTTTGGCAATTTTCAAATAAGGCCTAATAGGAAGTGGTGTAATTTGTAAAGTAGTTCAGGGGATTTACCCGTGAGCCGTTTACAAAGACCTCAAAGTGCAGATGCGGCCCGGTGGAGTAGCCCGTGGAGCCGACAGCCCCTATGGTGGAGCCCTGGCTCACGCTGTCGCCGGCCTCCACATATCTGGAGCTCATATGGGCGTAAAGCGTCTTTGTGCCGTTATTATGATTTATCACTATGTAATTTCCGTAAGAGGAGCTGTAGGTCGATACCGTGACTGTGCCGCCGTCGGCGGCCAAAACCGCCGTGCCGTAGGCCGCGCCGATATCTATGCCGTTATGGGTCTTATACTGGTGGGAGATGGGATGAAAGCGCGTCCCGAAGGGTGAAGTCACTATGCGGCTTGCCGCGGAGGGCCATATAAAGGAGCCTGTCCCGGAGACCGAGCCGCCTGAGCTGCCGCCTGTGGAGCCGCCGTTGTTCGCCGCGGCCGCAGCGGCGGCTGCCGCTTTTTCACGCTCTATCCGCTCAAGCTCTTTTTCCATCTCGGCAATCTGATCGTCTATCTGAGCCTCCGCTGCCTCGTTCTCCTCATAGGCCGCCATAAAGGCGTCAAGGTCATCCTCAAGGGAGTTTATAAACTCCTGGGCCTCTGCCACCTGCTGAGTCAGCAGATTTTCATAATCCATAAGCTGGACTCTGGCCGCCTCCTGCTCGCTAACGGCGCTCTCAAGCTCCGTTTTGGCGTCCTCCACGGCCTGCTTTGCGTCCGCAAGCTCGCTGCAGAGCCGCCGGTCGGCCTCCATAATCTCGCTTATATAATCTATCCGCCCCAACAGGTCCGTAAAGCTGCTGGCGTTAAAGAGTATCTCAAAATAGCTTATCTTCCCGTTTTCCTCCATGGCGCGTATGCGCGTCCTGTAGGTATCCCACTGCTTATCGACCTCCTGCTGGGCCTCATTGATTTCAATTTCCTTCTCGTCGATAAGGTTGTTGTACTCGTCGATAAGGGCGTTTGTATTGTCAATTTCCTCCTGGGTTATGGAAGCCTGCTCGTCGAGCACGGCCTTTTTTGCAAGAGCCGTAAACTGCTCGTACTCAGTGGAGTCTATCTGGGCCTGTATCTCCTGCTTTTTCTTTGCAAGGGCCTCGGCCTGGTCCTTGAGGTTATTAAGCGCGCTCTGGGATGCCGTGACCGCACCGGCGGTCATGGAGCCGACTGCCGCCACAATTACCGAGCCTATGAAAATAACGGCCAGGATAACGGCTACCACACGCATCATTATACTTCTACGCTTCATATTACTCTCCTTGCAGCCTTACACCTTAAGATAATTCTTAAGGGCCATATTGCTTCCGAACATTCCAACCGCCAGACCGATTATCATGAAAATGAGGAGAAGCGGTATGGCGATAGTCCCGAAAGACAGCACAGTTATAAAACTCTGGGCGAAAATGCCTATAAGCTTTGTGGTGACCAGTGTGTAAATGCCCCACTGGAGCAGGAACGCCACCAGCGCGCCGATAAAGCCCAGTATCATGCCCTCGATAATAAACGGCAGCCTTATAAATGAGTTGGTGGCACCCACCATCTTCATTATGGCTATCTCCTCGCGGCGCTCAAAGACGCCCAGCTTTATCGTATTGGACATAATAAACAGCGACACCACCAACAGTATTGCCACCAGCGCCAGGGACACAACCGTAACAATATTCCGCACTGTCACAAAGCCCCGGGATATCTCCAGGTGGGCGTTCACACTCGCAATGCCGTTTATATCCCTGACACTGCTCTGGGTCTGGGCCATCAGGGCGATATCCTCCAGATATACCACATATCTGTCACGGAGCACCGAGGACGAGTCCAGCCCCTCAAAAAGGCTCTTATCCTCATACTGCTCCACATAGCTGTTCCACGCCTGTTCCTTTGTTATAAACTCCACACGGCTCACATTTGGGACGCTCTCAATCTGTGGCTGCAGCGCCCTGGCCTCATCCTCGCTGAGGCTTTCGTCCACAAAGGCCAGCATCTCATTCTGCTTTTCCAGATCGTCTATTATTTCGTCCACATTCAGAGCCAGGAGGCCGAAGCTGCCCATTATAATAAGGCAGGCAATTATTATACAGACAGAGGCGAAGGACATAAGCCCGTGGTTAAATATGCTTATGGCTCCCTCCCTCATGTAATATCCAATTCTGTTATGCTTCATAATTGTAGTACCCGTCCATTCCGTCGCTTATTATCCTGCCGCCGTCTATCGCGATAACGCGCTTTGAAAAACGATCGACAAGCTCCTTCTCATGGGTCACCACAAGTATGGTAGTGCCAAGCTCGTTGAGCTTTTCCAGGAGCATCATTATCTCCAGGCTTCTGGCCGGATCCAGGTTGCCGGTGGGCTCGTCCGCCACAATAAGGCGCGGATTGTTCACAAGGGCCCTTGCGATGGCGACACGCTGCTGCTCGCCGCCGGACAGCTCCTCGGGCTTTCTCTTGGTGCGCCCGTCAAGGCCCACCAGATCCAGCACATAGGGCACCCGTTTTTTTATTTCCTTGCTCGACGCCCCTACGACACGCATGGCGAAAGCAACATTCTCATACACGTTTTTATCGGGTATAAGGCGGTAATCCTGGAATATGACCCCCAGAGTCCTGCGCATATAGGGCATTTTGGAGGGCTTTATCTTATTCATATCATAGCCGTTTACAATCAAGGTGCCGTCGGTAGGCGCTATCTCGCCGGTTATGAGCTTTATTATTGTTGATTTTCCGGAGCCGGAAGGCCCAACCAGAAACGCAAAGTCCCCCTGCTCCAGCTTAAAGCTGATGCCCTTCAGGGCCTTTGTTCCATTTTCATAGGCCTTAAAGACATCCATCATTTCTATCATAACGGTATTTCCTTTCGGGTCCAGCGCCTGGCTTAATAGAGCTTTTCCTGAGACGCAAGATATTTCTTTACCATCAGCGCCACCTTAAAGACTATGGCGTGGTCAAATTCACGCAGGTCGAGACCTGTTAGCTTCTTTATCTTTTCCAGCCTGTATACCAGCGTATTTCTGTGCACAAAGAGCTTCCTGGAGGTCTCAGACACATTCAGGTTGTTTTCAAAGAATTTATTAATGGTATACAGCGTCTCCTGGTCAAGAGAATCGATTGGGTTTTTCTTAAAGACCTCCTGAAGGAACATCTCGCACAGGGTGGTGGGAAGCTGATAGATAAGGCGGCCTATGCCGAGATTTTCGTAGGTGATGATGACTTTCTCCGTGTCAAAGACCTTTCCCACCTCGATGGCCACCTGGGCCTCCTTGTATCTGTCGGCAAGCTCCCTCAGATGCTTTGCCACGGTGCCGATACCGATAACGGTCTTTATCATAAGCTCGGAGCTTATTGTCTCCTCTATCTCAGAGGCGATTTTCACCAGCTCCTCTGTCTCCACGTCCTCTTTTACCTCTTTTATGAGGACGATATCCGTCTCGTTCATGGAGAGGACAAAATCCTTCTGCCTGTCGGGATGGAGGTTCTGGATGACCTCGATAGCCGCCACATCCGCCTTATCCACCTGGCGTATAAGGAAAACCGCCCTGGGGATATCGGTGGAAAACCGCAACTCCTTTGCGCGGACATACAGTTCGCCCGGAAGTATGTTATCTGAAATTATAGTCTTGACGAAAGCAGACTTGTCGTGCTTTTCCTCGTAGTTGGTCTTTGCCTCCATAAACGCGATAGACGCAATAATACACAGGCTCCTGGCCACGTCGTCCTCGCCCTCTACAAAAACAGCGTACTCGAACTGGGCATTGAGGCTGTGAAGCACCTTAAATGTCCTGCCGTCTATAACTACCGGCTGGTCACTGGCATCGGAAAGCTCCGCCATGATCTCCGGGAACTGCGAACCCACAAGGGTCAGCTCACTGCTTGCTACTAGAGTGCCGTTGGCGTCGAGAACGCCAATCGTCCTGGGGGTGGCCTCTTTCATCTGGACTATAATACCCTGAAAAATTCTGCTTGACATATGTGTCCCTCCCAATCTTATTTCGCGGGAAAAGATATTCGGCATTTTGAACATTAACATAATATACTATCAAGCGCCATTTTTCAATAGAAAACTCTCGTTATCCTGTCACTTTTTTGCAACTTATTGTTTTTTTTGATGAATAATCGGCTTATTTTTCCAAAAATGAGCAAAATTCAAGCCGCTGCCCTTTCGTTTCTGCTTTTCGGCAAAACAAAAAACGCCGCCCCGAAATTTTCCGGGGCGGCATCTTAATTATCTTATCCTCAGTTTGTAATGGTTATCTCAGTATCATAGTCAAAGAGATGCACCCTTTCAGGATTGAGGCAGACCCTTATGCGGTCATCCATCTTCGCCGTGGTTTTGGACACAACAGCAGTCATCTGGATGTCGCCGTCAATGAGATAAATGTTGGTCTCGGCGCCGAGAAGCTCGGTCATCTCAACATTCATATCAAAGGAGGCGTCAGCATACTTCGCAAGGCTATCAGCATCGTCGTACATGTCGGTAGGACGGATGCCCATAATTACCTTCTTTCCGGCATAGGCCAGAACCTCAGGCTTTCTGCCCTTGGAAGCGGGCAGAGCTATCTTCTTGTTCTCGCCGAAGCTCAGATAGGTAACGCCGTTCTCATCTGTGAGGGTGGCCTCGCAGGTGTTCATCTGGGGAGTTCCTATAAAGCCGGCAACAAAGAGGTTTGCAGGCTCCTCATACAGCGTCTGGGGAGCAGCGACCTGCTGGATAAAACCGTCCTTCAGGACGACAATGCGGGTGCCCATCGTCATAGCCTCAGTCTGGTCATGGGTAACATAGATAAATGTAGTGGCCAGCTTCTGATGGAGCTTGGAAAGTTCGGCGCGCATGGCGGTACGGAGCTTTGCGTCCAAGTTGGAGAGAGGCTCGTCAAGGAGGAATACCTTAGGATTACGGACTATGGCACGGCCCAGGGCGACACGCTGTCTCTGGCCGCCGGAAAGAGCCGCAGGCTTACGGTCGAGCAGGTGCTCGATTTCAAGGATTTTGGCAGCCTCGTCAACGCGGCGCCTTATCTCATCCTTGGGCATCTTGCGGATCTTCAGGCCGAAAGACATGTTCTCAAAAACAGTCATATGAGGATAGAGGGCATAGTTCTGGAAAACCATTGCTATATCTCTGTCTTTCGGGGGAATATCGTTAACGAGCTTGTTATCTATGTACAGCTCGCCCTCGGAAATTTCCTCAAGGCCTGCGATCATTCTCAGAGTAGTGGATTTACCGCAGCCGGAAGGACCGACAAGGATTATGAACTCCTTATCCTCCACCTCGAGATTAAAGTCAGAGACAGCGGTAACGCCACCGGCGTACTTTTTATATACGCCCTTTAATGTAACACTGGACATGGTATACCTCCCAAAATTATCTTACAGGATTCATATTTTTTATTTCATCCGCAATTCATTCGACACGAGATATAATATCACATGCAGTCCGGCATGTATATTCTCGTAATAAACAAAGGTTTTTTCCGAGGTTTGTTAATTATGACAATACCAAAAAACAACTTTCACAATTTTTCATGCTGCGGTTTTTAATTGGGGATTATTTTTTATATAAAAAGTCAAAAAATGATTTGTCATTTTTGGCTCCGCCGTTTGCCGGTCAATTTAAAATTTTTATTACCTCTTCCTGCTGAAGCTCCTTCCACTCCCCCGGCTCAAGGGTCCTATCAAGCTCCAGGCCGCCTATTTTTATCCTTTTAAGGTACTTCACAGGCTTGCCCAGGCTGGCCAGCATACGCTTTACCTGATGGTATTTGCCCTCGCTTAAGGTCACCAGCGCCCGGCTCTCGGCGCCGGACTCCAATATTTCAAGCTCCGCCTCCCTGCAAACGGTGCCGTCCCTGAGCCAGACGCCTTGTTTAAAGGCGTCAACGTCCCCGCTGCCCAGGGCGCCGTCGGTTTTTACGTAATACACCTTGTCTATATGATGCCTGGGAGATGTCATGCGGTGGGCAAACTCACCGTCGTTTGTAAGTATAATCAGCCCTTCAGAATCCTTATCAAGCCTGCCCGAGGGGAAAACCCCCATTTTCCTGTATTTCGGCGGCAGAAGCTCCATTACGGTTTTTTCGTTCCCGTCCACCGTAGCCGAAACGCAGCCCGCGGGCTTATTCAGCATTATATAGCAGAACTTGCTGTATTTTAAAGCTTTTCCGTCAATAATAATCCTGTCCTTATCCGGGTCGCACTTCTTTTCCGCTGTCATCGCGGGGTGGCCGTTTACGATTATTCTGCCCTTCCGGACCGCGTCCCTTACCTCTGCCCTGGACATCACCCCGGCTGTCGAAATAAGCTTATCCAGCCTTACCAGCATCAGCTTCACCATCCTGAAAATCAATATATACCGCCGCTTTTCAGCGCTCTTTTGATATTATAGCATAATTCCTCTCTAAATGAAATAAACTTGTACTAATTCAGGAGGTGTAAATATGTATATTTTTACTGCCAAATTCAACAGAAAAAGGGCGGTGATAATCGTTCTTCTGATTGCCGTGGTAATATGCGCCATCGTTTTGCTGGCGGGGATGCGGGATCAGGGCAGCGAGACCGCCGCCAGTTACTCTGGAAATATAGACAGCAATGAGCGGCGCATCGCCTACCTTATGTCCTTCGGCTGGCGGGTGGACGCCTCGCCTCTGGACCAGCAGGAAATAGTCATTCCCCGGGAATTCACCGGCGCATACAAGGAATACTACGACCTGCAGCTCAGCCAGGGCTTTGACCTCTCCGACTACAGCGGGATGAAAGCCACCCGCTATACATACGAGGTGAAAAACTACCCTGAAAACTCCGGCGGCGTGGTGGCCGACATCATAGTGTGCAACGAGACCGTTATCGCCGGGGACATACAGAGTACCGCGCTGGACGGGTTTATGCACGGGCTTTCCTCCGAGGGCTGAAATGAAAAGGCCCACAGATACGGCGGGATGCGCTGTGATTTTCACAAAAACTAAAATAAGCTGGCGCATGGAAAGGTCAGATAAGGAAGTATTTCGTATGTAGGTTGCGGTGTAGCCCCGTGAGGGGCTGCACCGTTTCCTTTTGCTCACGCAACAATGCGGAATTTCAGTACCAGTCGGAGGTCAGCAGTCTGCTGCTCTGTGTCTGCAAGCAGTTTTCTGCTTTCAGACAGTTTGGCAGACACGCCGGATTTATATCCCGGTGGGTGACTCCGTGCAGGTTATAGTCCTTCAGGCGCACCTATCCCTCCGAAAAACGGGCGTGAAAAAAGTGCCTGGGGTACAAACGCTTTCAAAATCGTGTGCGGTTTGTTGTTTCGGTAAACTGGAATTTATTTTACTTATCATTGACGTATCTGCAAAAGGTATTCTTCATCTGTGATGCCTGGAGGGAATGTACAGTCATATTCTTTCACGAGCAGGTTCGCCTCATTGAACTTCT